>JAHYJE010000036.1 GCA_019429105.1 Syntrophobacterales bacterium | reverse complement strand
ACAATGCTTCTATCGGGAATACGGTTTTTCAAGCAGTTAGAACCAGATTATGAACATTAAACTTCGTTTTCCCGCTTAAAATCATTGCGGGAATGACAGAATGTGAGAGTTTTGCAATTGCCTCTAAAAATATTAATTTGGGGTAAGGGAGGCCGACGCGGATGAGCGCACCTTGTCCGCCTGACCGAAACGATAATAAAACGAGAAGACTGCCGCGGAGATTATCGCCAGGATGGAAGACGCAAAAAGCTATATCCCTTCTTCGGACCACGGCCGTAAAGAGTACCGACATGTTCTTCTGAGGGAGTATAAAACGTACGTAAAGGGCAAAGCCGGGGACAGCCGGGAAGAGGCGCCGGCCTGAGGCGACCCTGCGGCGCTGAGGACGCAGGTTATTCAGGCGATAGTCCCCTTCCCCCCTGTTGGTGGGGGGAAAGGGGGAAAATAATATAAGATCAAGCCTTCTCGGCCAACTTCAAAAAAGGCCTGAACAGATCGATCGGGATCGGGAAGACCGTCGTTGAATTGTTCTCCGCGGCAATCTGGTTCAAGGTCTGCAGATAACGAAGCTGCAGCGACATCGGCTGTGTTTCCATCAGCGCCGCCGCCTCGACCAGTTTCTGCGCGGCCTGGAATTCGCCTTCCGCGTTAATCACCTTCGCCCGCCGCTCCCGTTCCGCTTCGGCCTGTTTGGCGATCGCCCGTTTCATCTCCTCAGGAAGGTCGATCTGCTTTACCTCCACATGAGACACCTTGATCCCCCAGGGACCGGTGCTGCGATCGAGTATCTCCTGGATCTGGAGGTTCACCTTCTCCCGTTCGGAGAGGATTTCATCGAGTTCCATCTGGCCACAGACGCTTCTGAGCGTCGTCTGGGAAAGCTGGGACGTGGCCGCAAAATAATTTTCGATATTGATCACCGCGGAGTTGGGATCGATTACCCGGAAATAGATAACGGCGTTCACCTTGATGGAGACGTTGTCATGAGTGATGACGTCCTGCGGCTGAACTTCCATCGTGATCGTCCGCAGATCAATCCTGACCATCTTGTCGATAACGGGAATGAGGATGATCAACCCCGGCCCCTTCGTGGCGATGATCCGCCCGAGCCGGAAGATAACGCCCCTTTCATATTCGTTGAGCACCCGGATCGCCGACGCGAGAAACATCACAACCAGAACTATCAATACGACCAATGTGTACATAAAACCCTCCCCTTTATTTTTCTGTTGGTTCGACCTTGAGCTTCAGATTCTCCACACCAACGACTCGTATCGGGCTGCCGCCGGCAATAGGAACATTGCTGACTGCATCCCAGTATTCACCGCCGACAATAACTTTTCCCTCGGTAAGGACATCGCCTATCGCCACCCCTTCCTGTCCGGTCATCCCCTCTCTGCCCCCCTGCCGGGGCCGCAATTGCGCCTTCATCGCGATCCCGACGATGACAACGAAAAAGAGCGACGTTATGGCAACGGCAGGAATCAGCACGCTCCAGGAAACCCGGAGCGAAGAACCGGCTGTATTGAAGAGCATCAGCGAGCCGATTAACAGCGACACAACCCCTCCTATAGAAAGTATCCCGTGACTTATAATCTTGATTTCCGCGATAAACAGAATGATGGCAAAGATTATCAGCGCGACCCCCGCATAATTTATCGACAGGGTCTGCATCGCAAATAACGCCAGGATCAGCGATATGCCGCCGATCACGCCGGGCAGAATGGCTCCGGGGGTGGAAAACTCGAAGTAAAGACCGGCCAGTCCCACCAAAAACAGGATGTAGGCGATATTGGGATTGCTGAGCGCGGAGAGAATCCTGTCTCTGGTTTCCATTGTCTTTTCATGGACAACGGCGCCCGCCGTCGCGATAACCCGTTTGACGCCGTTTACGTCAACCTGCCTGCCCTCGATTTGCCGCAAGAGGGAATCGTTGTCAGTCGCCATGAGGTCGATCACATTCAGACGCAGCGCCTCTTCAGCGGTTATCGATGCGCTTTTGCGAACCGCCTCTTCCACCCACGCCTCATTGCGGCCCCTTTTTTTGGCGATCCCCTGAACGTAAGCGACGGCATCATTTTCCACCTTCATGCTCATCGTCTTGTCCGCTGTCCCACCGATGCCGATGCCGACCGGGTGGGCTGCGCCGATGTTGGTGCCCGGCGCCATAGCCGCGACATGGGCCGCGGAAACAATGATCAGCCCGGCGGAGGCTGCCCGGGCGCCGGAAGGGGCGACATACACAATAACCGGCAGCGGGGCGTTAAGAATCGCCTTGGCAATATCCCGCATCGCCGTGTCCAGGCCACCCGGAGTGTCAATCCGGATGATTATCCCCGCGGCGTCGCCCTTGGCCGCTTCCGCAATGTTTTTTTCTATATACTCGGCAATCGAGGGGGTAATCGCCGCCTCAATGGAAATCAGCTCAAAGACCGGCGCCTTTTGCGCTTCTCCCGACGAGGGGGCGGCAACACAGAAAAACAAAAGCAGCGCTGCCAGCCAGGCCAGCCTCATCTTCCGCGCTGCGCACTCGCCGCCGGCAAAAATTCCCACGCGTGCTTTGGGCCCCACGGCCTTTGTCGCACTGCACTCCCGCCTGCTTCCCCAAGTGAAACCACCCTTATTCTTCATACCGTCGCATCCCTCGGTCGCAATAACTCCATGATCTTCTGGACATCTTCCCAAACCTGTTTCTTGGCCCCCGGATTTCTGAGCAGATAGGCCGGGTGATAGGTGGGCATCAGCGGTATCCCCTGGTAGTCATGAAAATGACCTCGCAACAGCGTAATCGGGGTCTCCGATTTCAACAGCGTACGCGCCGCAAAACTGCCCAAGGCACAGATCGCCCGCGGCTTGATCGCTTCCAACTGGCTGATAAGAAACGGCTCGCAGGAAACGATCTCTTCCGGAAGCGGATTGCGGTTCCCCGGGGGGCGGCATTTCAGGATATTGCAGATGTAAACATCCCGGCGCTCCAGTCCCATCGCAATGATGATCTTGGTCAAAAGCTGCCCGGCCCGACCGACAAAGGGTTTCCCCTGGAGATCTTCGTCCCCGCCCGGCGCCTCGCCGACAAAAACCAGCGCCGCGTGGGGATTGCCCTCGCCAAAGACGATATTGCTGCGGCTTTCGGCAAGCCGGCAGCGACGGCAATCGCCAAGCTGCTCCCTTGCCGCCTCCAGCGCCGTTTTCTGCCCGCCGGCAATCTCATCTGTCCGGCGTTGTCCGAGCGGCGCTTCGGAAACCGGCAAAGACCGGCCTTCACTTGCCAGGGCGCTTTTCCCGGGAACAACATAAGAAAGAGGTCTCCCCAGTTCCCTGTCGGTAAGCACCCGCTCTTTCAGGGAACTGACCAGCAGGCGCAACTCCTCACGCTCTTCCCTATCATCACCCACGTTAAAGCCCCTTTCCCGAAAGACAGCGGTCTGTTCTGCTGATTACCGGATCTGCAAACCTTTATTGCCTGAACCAATGGTCCGTGAATATTTTTTCATCCTGCAAGGGGGAGCTGCTCCCGCATTTTTTTCACCCGGTCGAGGATGACGCCGGCCACCTCGAGTTTACTCAAAAGCGGCAACTCCTCCATGCCGCCTGCCCGGTCAAGAATCCGGACAATATTCGTATCGCCCCCGAAACCGGCGCCCGCCTCGGTCACATCGTTGGCCACGATAAAATCCATCCCCTTGTCAAAAAGCTTTTTGCGGGCGTGTTCCAGCAGATGGTCCGACTCCATCGAGAAGCCGACAACAATCCGGTTACCCTTTTTCCGGGCTATTTCCGCTATGATATCGGGATTGCGCTCCAGCCGGAGGGTCATCGGGCCCTCCTTCTTTTTGATCTTGGATTCTGCGCAGACGGCGGGACGGTAATCGGCAACCGCAGCGGCCTTGATGACGACCGTTGCAGCCGGAAAAGCTGACAGGACGGCATCGTACATCTCGCGGGCCGTCTTTACCGGGACAAAATCCACCTCCGCGGGCGGGGACAGTGCAACCGGGCCGCTGATCAGGATCACCTTCGCACCGCGGCGCCTGGCCGCGACAGCCAGCGCATATCCCATCTTGCCGGAGGAGTAGTTGCTGATAAACCTGACCGGATCCAGCGGCTCCTGCGTCGGCCCGGCGGTTACAATAATCAGCTCTTTCCGCAGATCCTTTTCGGCCAGCAGATACTCCACCTCTTCGGCAATAGCTGCAGGTTCGGGCAGACGCCCCCGCCCCTCTGTGCGGCAGGCAAGTTCTCCGTCTCCGGGGGCCATGATCAAATAGCCGCGCGCGGCCAGCTCGGCCAGGTTTTTCTGAACAACGGTGTTTTCATACATGTTTACGTTCATGGCCGGGCAGAATAAAACCGGCTTCGTCGTGGCGAGAATAATCGTACTGACAAGGTCATCGGCAATTCCCGCCGCTGCCTTGCCGATGATGTTCGCCGTTGCCGGAGCGACAACAAGGAGATCGGCAAACGCGGCCAGGGCGATATGGGGTATCTCGCCCTGAACGTTAAGGCTGAAGAGACCGGTGGCAACAGGATGGCCCGACAGTGTCTCAAAGGTAAGCGGGGCAACGAGTTTGCAGGCGCTTTCGGTCATGACGACCCGGACATCCGCCCCGCGCCGGACAAATTCCCGGAGCAGCTCGGCGGCCTTGTAGGCGGCAATGCCCCCGGTTACACAAAGCACTATTTTTCTTTCCTTCAGCATTTTTGTGGAGTCCCCCCAGTTCGTGGTCTGCCCGGTTTTTTAGGGTAGGCAAGACTTATAACAATGATCTCAAACAATATCAAGAAATACATATTTCCGCTCCCGATCTTGCAATCCCCTCTGAAAAACGCTATAGGCCGACGTAATATTTAAGGAGGGGGAGAGAATGAAGAGGAAATTATTGTATATTGCCACTTTGGTGCTGCTGCATGCCGTCGGCGCCTGGTGGTTCTTCGGAACTATTGGCGAAAAAGGCAAGCCTGCTGTTAAAATTGGCGCCGAGGCGGGGTTTATCGGCAGACAAAAGACAATCAGCGTCGTTTTCTCGGACAAGGGACAGGGGCTTCGCCATACGGAGATATCCATCACCCAGGACAACATCCCCCACGTTCTCTCAACGATTGACTACCCGGATAAAAACACCGCAACTAAAACAGTTGCCCTGACCATCGATACGGCGGCGCTGAAGCTGCATGACGGCCCCGCTGTAATAAAAGCATCCGCAAGCGACCGTTCTATATGGAAGAACAGCACCGAGATCGCAACTCCAACACAGATAGACCTCCTGCCCCCCCAGATATATCTCCAGACCGCGCAGAACCATGTCAACATCGGCGGCGCCGGGGTCGTTTCCTACAACCTTTCCGAACCTGTTTTACGAACCGGCGTTCAGGCGGGGGGCATTTTCTATCCGGCATACAAAACTACTCTGGCCGGGAAAGAGGCGTACGTGGCGTATTTTGCCCTGCCAGATGAAACTCCCCCCGGGGGCGGCGCCTGGCAAATAGCTGCCCTGGCCGTTGATAACGCCGGCAACGAGACGCTGAACACGATCCCCGTCCTGATCAAGAAAAAGAAATTCCACAGCGACAAGATAATCCTGAGCGATGACTTTCTCAATCGCAAGATGCCGGAATTTCAGACCTCGCAGCCGGAGCTGCGGGGGAAAACACCATTGGAAACCTTTACAATCATCAATACTGCAACCAGAGTTGCCAATCTGAAGACAATCCAGGCCGCGGGCGAAAAAACGGACGGACGGCCGCTTTGGAACGGCCCCTTTCTCCGGATGAAGGGCGCCGCGCCGAGGGCCTTCTTCGGCGACCGCCGCACCTATTTTTATAACGGGCAGCCGATCAGTGAGAGCATTCACAACGGCGTCGATCTCGCCTCGCTGGCCCATGCCTCGATCCAGGCGGCCAATGACGGCATTGTCCGCTTCGCCGGCGCGATCGGAATCTATGGGAATTCGGTAATCATCGACCATGGGATGGGGCTTTCAACGCTTTACTCCCACATGAGCTCCATCCTCGTCAAGCCCGAACAGACGGTAAAAAGGGGCGAGGCGATCGGAGTCTCCGGGATGACCGGGCTTGCCGGCGGGGATCATCTCCATTTCGGAGTCGCCATCAACGGCCAGTTTGTTGATCCTGTGGAATGGTGGGATCCGCACTGGATAGCCGATAATATAACGAAGAAATTGGGACAATAGCCCCGCGGAAACTTTTACGACTTCCCGATATCGCGGTGGGTTATGTTTACAAAATAATCCTTCCTCGAAAAATGGGTGCCCAGCAGATTGGCAATAACCACGGAACGGTGGTGGCCCCCGGTGCAGCCAACGGCGATCGTGAACCGGGATTTGCCTTCCTGTTCGTACATGGGGATAAGGAAATCCATAAAATCAAGCAATTTGGAGGTAAAATCCCGACCGTCTTCCGACTCCAGGACATAGTCGCGGACGCGGGCGTCATGGCCGTCAAAAGGGCGAAGCTCAGCGACAAAATGGGGATTGGGCAGAAAACGCACATCCAGAATCATGTCGGCGTCCACCGGAAGGCCATAGCGATAGCCGAACGAAACTACCTGGATAACCATGCTTTTCGTTGCTGCCGAGAGAAAGTGCCGCTGGATGATATCCTTGAGCTGGTGGACATTGCAGGAAGAGGTGTCGATGACCTTATCGGCCATCTTTTTCAGCGGGGCGAGTTTCTCCTTCTCGAGACGAATGCCATCCAGAATGGAACCCCGGGGGGCAAGGGGGTGAACCCTCCGGGTCTCGCTGAAGCGGTGCAAAATAGTTTCGTCCGAGGCATCCAGAAAGATAATCTCGATGCGATACCCTTTTTCCTTAAGTTGCACAAAAATCTGCGGGTATTTTTCCAGAAACTCATTTTCCCGGAGGTCCATGACCATGGCAACCTGCGACACCCCCTTGGCGGGCGCCGACTGAATGGCAAGAAACTCCGGGAGCAGAATAACCGGCAGGTTATCGACGCAGAAAAAACCGATATCCTCCAGAGCCCTGATCGCGGTGCTCTTACCGGAGCCTGACAACCCGGTTATTATAACAACCTGCATCGATTGCATAATTAAATCCTCACCGATTCAGGGCTCATCATCCTTTTCGGAGATAACCGCAAACAAGTCATCATGCAGTTTCGCCTCCATCAGCCTCTTTCTGAAAGCAGAATCCTTGAGCATCCTCGATATCTTGGCCAGCACCTTGAGGTGCAGACCGGCGGAATTTTCCGGTGCCATCAGCAGAAAAAAGAGGTGAACAGGGCTGTGGTCCATTGCCTCAAAATCAATCCCCTCCCGGCTCCGGCCGAAGGAAACAACCATCTCCTTCAGACCGGCCATTTTCCCATGGGGGATGGCAACGCCGTCGCCGATTCCCGTGCTTCCCAAACTCTCCCGGGCAAGCAGGATCTTGAGCATTTCTCCGGGATCCATGACCAAACCCACTTTTTTAAACACCCCGGATAGCTCCGCCAGCACCTCTTCCTTATTTGTCCCCTTGAGTTCTTCCAAAACAAACTCTCGTTTGAGCATCTCGGTTATTTTCATGCCTGACTATCCTTTAAGCTTAACGACTTGTTTCCAGCAGCACAAATTTACCGTCTTCGCGTCGATAAATTACGTTGACGTTTTCCGTCAGCGAATCACGATAAACCAGGAAATGGTTTTTTGTCGTTTCCATTTTCAGAACAGCATCATCGATAGACATGGGCTCCAACACGATCTGGCGAGTCTCAACCAGTTTGAAATCAGGCGTTTCCTCAATCTCTTCCAGCGGCGCCTCAAACCCCGGCTCGCCGCTCCGGGCGGCGTTGGTTTTCAGGTCGCGGATCCGCTCCTTGTGTTTCTTCAACTGCCGCTCGATCTTTTCTATGGCGTTGTCAATCGCCATATGCATATCCTTTTCCTCTTCCTTGCCGTTAACGCTCAACCCATTGGACGACAGATTTATCTCCGCTGTATTCCGGAATTTCTCCACCGACAGTATGACACGGGCATCGACCGGATCATCGATATACTTCTTCAGCCTTTTCAGTTTCTCTTCCGCATAACCCCGTTGCCAATCTTCCGCCTCATCCGTATTCCTGAATGTAACAGAAATCTTCATGATCCAATCCTCCTGTCTGTTATTTACCTGCAAATTTACCAGCGGGAAACGAAAAAAGAGGCGCCGCCCCCCTTTCTCGTCATAACCTTTTCACTGATACTTCTTTCTCATTGACGATGGCAGAATTCCCATGATGTCGCGATATTTTGCAATCGTTCGGCGCGCTATCGTCAGACCGGAAGCCTCCAGAAAGCCGGCAATTTTCTCATCGCTCAGCGGTTTGCGGGGGTCTTCCGCTGCGATCATTTTTTTTATCTCCTCCTGGACGCTTTTGGAAGAGATATCATCGCACCCGGCCTTGTGAATGCCGCTGCCGAAAAAAAACCTCAATTCAAACATCCCCCGGGGAGAGTGCATATATTTGTTTGTAACAACCCGGCTTATCGTTGATTCGTGCATTTCCAGCTCATCGGCGACATCCCGGAGTATCAGAGGTTTCAACGCGTCAATACCCCGATCGAAAAAATCCCGCTGAAAACGCACGATGCTTTCCGCGACCCGGCGAATCGTCCGCTGCCGCTGCTGAATGCTCTTGATCAGCCAGCTTGCCGACTGCATTCGCTCCTTTATATACCTTCTTCCGTTATCCTGCTTTGTTTCACCTTTCGCGCCGCCGGTTATCTCCCGATAGTAATTGCTGATCCGCAATCGCGGCACTCCCTCATCGTTGAGCAGGACTTTGTAGCCATCCCCGCTTTTAATAACATAAACGTCCGGCACGATAGCCTCTATGCGTTCCTCGTTATACCCGCTTCCGGGGTGGGGATCCATATTGGTGATTATCTTTACCGCCGCGTTCACATTCTCGCTCGACTCCCTCAACTTTTTCGCTATGTGGTCGTAATTTCTCGTTTTCAGGTCATCGAGATGATGAAGAATAATTTGCTCTACAAGAAAACGGGCCTCCCCCGCCAGTCTCGCCTGGAGCAAGAGACATTCACTCAAATCGCGGGCGGCGATCCCGGGCGGATCAAATTCCTGGACCTTCTTGAGTACCGCTTCGACAAGGACCGGGGTAGTTTTCGCGCCAGCGGCGATTTCTTCCAGACTGGCAGCCAGATAACCTTTTTCATCGATATTGCCGATAATCTGTTCTCCCGTGCGCCGTTCTTCCCCGGTAAATTGCGACAGCATCAGTTGCCACATCAGATGGTCAGTCAGTGATGTTTTTCCGGCAACAGTTGTTTCCCAGAGGGGGGCGCTGTCTTCATTGCGGCTGACCGAAGAGGCTCCGGACGGCGCATAATCTTCGAGATATCCATCCCAGTCAAATTCCTCCCGACCGTCCCCTTCCCCCGTCAGCTCCTCCTGACTCCTGACAACCGCCGCCCCTTCCGAAGGCGCGTCTTCACCATTGGCCTGTTCGATCTTCGCCTCTACTTCGGGCATCTCATCCGAAACAATCTCTTCAAGGAGCGGATTTTCCTCCATCTCCTGATTGACGGCATCGACCAAATCCAGCCGCGACATTTGCAACAGTTTTATTGCCTGTTGCAACTGCGGGGTCATGATCAGTTGCTGGGCCAATTTTAAATTCTGTCTCAGTTCAAAGGCCATTTTCTATCCAAGTTCTTTCTTTTTAGAATCTAAAGTCGGCGCCGAGATATAACTTCCGGGCAATCTCGGAGGCGGCGATAAAATCAGGGGCGCCCTCCACGAGTATCTTCCCCTCATTTACTATATAAGCGCGATCACAGACAGAAAGGGTCTCCCGCACATTGTGATCGGAAATGACGATCCCGATTCCCTTGTCCCGGAGTCGCTTGATGATTTTTACGATGTCGGCAACGGCCAGCGGATCGATGCCCGCAAAGGGTTCGTCGAACAGGATATATTTGGGCGAGGTCACCAGCGCCCTTGTAATCTCCACCCGGCGACGCTCGCCGCCTGACAGGGAATAGGCCATGTTGTCGGCCAGTTGCGTCAGATCAAGTTCGGCCAGAAGGATGCGCAAGCGCTCCTGTCTTTCGTCCGGGGCAAGCGACAGGGTTTCTATTATCGCCAGGATGTTGTCCCGCACCGTCAGCTTACGGAAGATGGACGGCTCCTGCGGCAGATAATTCAACCCATTTCTGGCCCTTGCATACATCGGGCTGTCGCTGATGTCGCTGCCATCGAGAAAAATAGAACCCCCATCCGGTTTTATCAGGCCGACTATCATGTAAAAAGTCGTTGTCTTGCCGGCGCCGTTGGGACCCAGGAGGCCGACAACCTCGCCGGGGCCTACCTCCAGATCGACCCCATCTACCACCTTTCTTTTGTTGTATATTTTTACAAGACCTGTTGCCGCAAGTTTTCCCATGCATATTCCTTAAAGAAGGCACTCAGCCACCATCATTTTTTCTCGCCGGGATAGATCGTTGCCGACACGCGCCCGTTTTGCCCGCCTTCGACAACACCCCTGTTCTCTTCAAGAAAGATAACGACCTTATCCCCCTTTATTATATTTTTCCCCTCTTTCAGAACAGCATCGCCGGTCATCGTGATCTTCTGGGCGACCTGATCGAAGACGGCGGCATTGCCCGTGGCTACCCGTCCGCTCTCGCTTACAGTCACCTTCCCTTGCGCCTCTATTTTTTCTACACTGCCCGAATCCTTGAGGGCGGAGGAGGGTTGTCCGGACGTTTTTTTATCGTCTTTATAATAAACCGTCAGGCGCTCGGCATGGATCGTCCGCCCTCCCTGGGCAGCAACGACATTTCCGGAAAACACAACCGTCCGTTTATCATTGTATGCCTCCAGGCGATCGGCGTCAACCTGCAGCGGTTGATCCCTGTTGATCTCGACTCTCGTCTTTGCCTCGCCCCATAACCCCGCCGGACTGCCGATCAGCGCCAATAAAATTCCCAACCCCGCAGCTCTTTTTATAATCTTTATCGCCATTTTCCCCTTTCCCTGCTATCTCGCCAAAGACTTGGCCCGCACTTGCGACAGGATAGTAACCTTTTCTTCCTTCAGGTTAAAAAGCATCCCCACTCCGTTTATCCTTATATTGCGGGTCTCCATGACGACCGGCTGGTCGGTCTCGATCCTTTTGAGGTTATCCCGATAGTTCAACCGTCCGGTCTGGAAACGATCACCGCTATCCGAAACCAATACGACGTTCCCTTCCAAACTCAAATCCTTTGAGAGGGTATTCAGACGCCCCTTGTCGCCGCTCATCGTGATGATGCGGCCGTCTTTCATTACTACCCGGGCCCTGATTTTCTCAAAGAGGGCAAGGTCTCCCTGTTTGCGATACAAAGCCGAGTCCGCCGTTATTTCCCATTTCATGCCGGAGCTGCCGACCTGTGTATAGCGAACGCTTTTGGCCTGCAGATCCACCTTGTCGGCCATTTTCTCAAGGAGCGCCTTCCGGGGCGCCTTCCCCACGCCGATTAAGACAGACGCTACCGACAGGATCAAAATCAGCAGAACAATTGCGAGGAGGGTCTTTTTTCTGGCATTCATAGTCAACAGGCGCTCAGCAATCAGCGCTCGGCATTCGGCGCGCTAAACCGTTTTATCCAGCCTCGGGATCAATAACCGCTGCATCAGCTTCGGGGTGATTCTACCATCCGGGGTCACAGATGTAAAGACTAAACCGTTTCCGCCCGCTCGTTGTCCAAGCCGTAACGGGCGACAATATCGCCCCAAAGGCCTTGCGCCTTCAGAATCATCTCGCACACCTCCCGGACAGCCCCCCGCCCCCCGGGGTTCGTTGTAACATAATCGGCATCTTCCCGCACCTCACGGACTGCATCGAAAACGGCAATGGAAAGGCCCGCCTTTCTCATGATGGGAATATCGACAATGTCATCCCCGATGCAGGCTGTTTCGTCGGGAGGCACATTGCGCCTCTTGATTATTTCCTCAAAAATTTTGCCCTTGTCCCGGATTCCCTGATGAACCTCGGTGATCCCGAGATCTGTTGCGCGCCATTCAACCGCCCGGGATTGCCTGCCGGTTACCAAAACAACATCTATCCCGTAGCGGAGAAGCAATTTCAGCCCGTGGCCATCCCGGACATTAAACTGTTTGCTTTCCAGCCCCTCATCGTTGACGACTATCGTGCCATCGGTCAGGACCCCGTCCACATCGGAAATAAAAAGCTTCACGCGCCGCAGCTTGTTGAGAAGTTTCTCGTCCGTTATCCCCATCGTCATCTGCCTGAACCCATTCCTCTCTCCTGCAAATTCCTCTAAAACCAGCCGCCCTTTTCCGCGATATCGTCCCTATCCGCGCCGGCGCTTTTCTTACGGGACGAGCTTCGTCGCCTCCTGGTTCAGCCCAACCCCGGACGGACGACCGCATCAATTTTCAAAAGCGTCGCCAACAGCGCCGGCAGGCTGTCCAAGGCCAGCGAATTGGGACCATCGCTCAGAGCCCGCTTCGGGTCCGGATGAACCTCAAAAAACAGGCCATCGACGCCTGCCGCCACTGCCGCCCGAGCCAGATAGGGAACCATCGCGCGGTCGCCCCCCGAGGCCGTCCCTGCCGCGCCGGGGAGCTGGACGCTGTGGGTGGCGTCAAAGATAACCGGATATCCTGTTTTCCGCAGCACCGGCAGCGAGCGAAAATCAACGACGAGGTTGTTGTACCCGAAAGAAGCGCCCCTTTCGGTTAGCATGATGTTTTCATTGCCCGCGGCAGCCGCCTTTTCTACGATATGGATTGCATCCTGAGGGGCGATAAACTGCCCCTTCTTGATATTAATAACCTTCGCCTGGCGGGCGATCTCCATCACGAAATCGGTCTGGCGGCACAAAAATGCCGGGATCTGCACGACATCGAGGATCTTCGCCGCCGGGGCAATTTCCTCAAACCGATGGACATCGGAAAGAACCGGGATATCAAGCTCTTTGCGCACCCTGGCCAATATCTCCAATCCCCGGCTCAACCCCGGTCCACGGTATGATTTATGGGATGTTCTGTTGGCCTTGTCATACGAAGCCTTAAAAATGAGAGGAATCTCCAAGCTCGCCGCCATCCGCTTCAGCTCTTGGGCGATGCTCATTGCGCTGTCTTCGTCTTCAATGACGCACGGCCCGGCAATAAGAACCAGCGGCGCCCCGCCGCCTATTTCAAAGTCTCCCATATTTATCTTTTTCATCGGCAATCCTCTTTATTAATCTGCATTAACATCACCCTCCTTAAGCATTAGCGATACGCGGCTGATTTTCCTGCTACTCTTTCTGACGCAGCATCATGATCCTTATCCGCGGGATATTACTTGCCGCCGTTTGCGCCTCCGGATTCAGACGGTAGGCCGCCGTGTACGACTTCAGCGCTTCGTTCAAGAGACCCTTCTTTTCATAGGCCGCCCCTAAATTTACATGGGCGTCGTAATCCTCGGGATCGTATTTCAGCGACAGACGATAGTACTTTATTTGCCGGTCGGTGTCACCTTTCAAACCATAAAGATAAGCGGCGCCGGAATAGAGAGACGCCTTCTTCGGCTTTAATTTGATCAGCTTCCGGTAAACGCCGAGCGCCTTTTCGTAGTTTTTCTCCCGGCTGTAGATTTCCAATAATTTGGCCAGAGACTCTTCCGTCGGGTTCTGGACTGCCATTTTTTCATACAGGGCCTTCTCTTTGCCGGCATTGCCTCCCCGCGCATAGATTTTCGCCAGATTAGTCTGGATTTGCTGATCCTTCTCCCCATACCGTAGGGCCTTTTCCCAGTTTTCCGCGGCCTTGCCGGGCTTTTTCATTTCCGCGTAGCAGAAACCAAGACGGGTATAGAGCGCGGCTTTCGAGGGATTCTTGCGGATAATTTTTTCATAGAGAACCGCCGCCTCCTGGTATTTTTTCTCGATGAAAAGGATGTCGGCCAGCCTTTCGGCCGCTTCGTAATCGTTCGGATTGAGTTTCAGCGCCTTTTTATACTCCGCCCCCGCCTCGGCAAACTTTTTGTCCTTTTCATAAGCGACCGCCAGATTGAAATGAATTACCGGATCCGCAGGTTTCAACTCCACCGCTTTGCGGTAATTGGCGATCTCTTCCCGGTGATTGCCCTTAGCCCCCCAGGCAAAACCAAGATTGGCATAAAGGGAGGCGTCCCGGGGCTGTCTTTTCAACATCTCCCCGTATAATTTGATCGCCCCGTCGAAGTCTCCGGTCTTCAACAAAATTCCGCTCAGGGACGCCGCTACCGGCTCGGCCTGCGGCGCCTTCTCCAGAGCCAGGCGGTACTGTTTCGCCGCCATCTGCTGATTGCCGCTCTTTTCATAGGCCTCCCCCAACCGGTAGAGAACCTCGGGACTTCCGGGACGCAGTTTCAGCGCCCCTTCGTAGGCGGAGATCGCCTTTCCCCAGTTTCCGAGGCTCCCCCAGGCCCCGGCAAGATCTGCCAGCAGTTGCCCATCCTGCGGGTTTACGGCAAGCGCCCGCAAACCACTCCGGATTGCTTCATCATAACTGCCGATTTTGAGGTAGCATTGGGCAAGCCCGGTGAGAGCCGTTCCGTCATCGGGATTCAGCCTCAGAACCTCTTTGTACTGGCTGATTGCCTCCGCCGTCAGGCCTGACTTGAAATAAAGGGCCCCCAGCATCCGGCGGACATTCGCATCTTCCGGGGTCATCTTGACTGCCCGCTTCAGGTAGTCTATCTGAACCCTGCTATTTTTTGATTCACGGGCATAACGGAGCCAATCCTGGGGAGTCACAACCACCCGGATCGGAAGGGACGCAAGCAAATTGCCCTGATAGGACACCCTGAAGTTCAGTTCCCCCCCCCTTTTTTCTGTTCCCCCATTTTTCCTTGCCGCCGCTATTTTGTCAACAAGTTCCACACCCTTCACAAGCTTGCGGAAATCATCCCTGCCGCCCGTTCCCTCGATGTCCACCTCTAATCCCCTACCGGAAAGGACGTCTGTTTCAATCTCTTTAACGATAAATTGATCCCGGTAGGAAACCTCAAACACATCCCCTGCCTTCAGGATGTAATCATTCCCGTTTTTCTCCACGACCAACGAATAAAAATGCGGCGTTCCGGAAAAAACGAAAAAAGCGATTGTGTTTTTAGTCCGGACCAACGCCGCGGCAACGGTCCTTGCCTGCTCCGGCAGCAGATACCCGGCGGCGGCTATGCAGCAGGCCGCTAACAGCGAGGCAATCAGACCGACCATTCCCATCCTGCTGTTTTTTGCTTCTTCCTTTTTTTCTTTCGGCGCCCGGCCCGATTCATATTCCATAGCTGCCTTTTGCCCTTCTCATTTTTTCACCCCCGGGGATGATACCGGCGATGTACCTCCTTAAGCCGTTCCCGCGTCACGTGCGTGTATATCTGGGTGGTCGAGATATCGGCATGACCGAGCATGAGCTGCACGGAACGTAAATCAGCGCCCCCCTCCAGCAGATGCGACGCAAAGGAGTGGCGAAAGGTGTGGGGGTGAACCTTTTTCTCCAATCCAGCCCGTGCCGCATACCCCTTGACGATCTTCCAGAAACCCTGCCTGCTCAGACCCCGGCCAAAGCGATTCAGGAACAGCAGGTTGCAGCCGCTGCCTTTGAGCAGCAGCGGCCGGGCAATTTCTACATATTTTTTCACCCGGTCGTAGGCCGTTCTGCCGATCGGCACAATTCGCTCCTTTTCCCCTTTGCCGGAAGCCACCAGATACCCGACATGCCAGTTTATGCTGTTCAAGGTAAGCCCAATCAGCTCCGAAACCCGGATGCCGGTCGCGTACATGAGTTCGAGCATCGCCCCATCCCGAAAATCCGCCGGGGTTTCAGCGCCCGGTTTAGTTAGAAGCAAAGCCATCTCCTCACGGCTTAAAACCTCCGGGATGCGCGTCCAGATTTTGGCGAGTTCTATATGGGACAGGGGGGTATGGTCAATCTTTTTTTCCCGGAGCAGATATTTGTAAAAACCCCGGAGCGCGGCAAGGGAACGGTTCATCGAATTTGCCGACAGTCCTGAGACGTGAAGAAAAGTCAGATACGCAACTACATCTTCCGCACCGATTGGCCCCAGCCCGCCCCCCTCCCGCTGCGTCGTGAATTTCGCATAACGAAGCAGATCACGGCTGTACCCGTCAATCGTGTTGGGCGAAGCCCCCTTTTCGACAATCATAAAATTCAGATACTCGTCGATCAGACTGTACATTATTTATCTCTTGCAGCGACTAATTTGACTTCCGGGGAATAACCAGCTTGCTGCCTACATAAAGCAGGTCGGGCCGCTTAAGATTATTCAGTTGCTTTATCGCCTCGGTTGTTGTTTTGTGACTTACGGCAATCGAATATAAGGTATCGCCCCTTTTTACCTTATAGACGGTGGTTGGCGCCGAAGCATCGCCGGGGTCTCCTCCGCTTGCCGGAAGCGGTGGAAGAAATTTCACGATCGCCTCGGCCGCCGCGAGCGCTATTTTCTCCTGGAAATCTCCATTTTTCAGCAGTTTTTCTTCCTTCAAGTTAGAGATAAAAGCGGTCTCCAGTAAAACTGACGTAATTTCAGGAAGTTTTAGGACATAGAAGGACGCTTCCTGAACGTCCTCAAATTTAATGCCGCTTACCGCCTTCAGGTCACTCAGTAAGATACGCCCGAAACTTCGGGACTGATTTTTAACATGGTTCTGGAACATATCAAGGATGATCGGATCGGAAATATCACTTTGCTCTCCGGCGGGGACGCCTCCGATCACGTCCGCCAGGTTTTCGTTATCGGCCAGAATCTTTGCCGCTTCACTGCTGGCAGCGCCGTCGGCAATGCAATAAACGGAGCTGCCCCGGGCCGCCCTGTTTTTGGCCGCATCCGCGTGGATGCTCAAAAAGAGATCAGCGCCATGTTCCCTCGCAATCATAAGTCTTTTTTTAAACGTCACATAATAGTCGCCCTTTCTGGTTAAAAAGGCGCGATAGCCATTTTTTTTATTAATGATATCGTGCAGTTTACGCGCAATGTCCAAAACAACATCCTTTTCATACGTTCCTTCCTTCCCGACGGCGCCGGGCGCATCCCCCCCATGACCGGGATCGATCACCACCACCCTCTCCTTTTTTTTGTCCCCTATTTCCTCGCGTGGAGGTTTGTCCTTCTGCTCAGCTTCCGGCAGGATAATATCAACGACAATCCGCTCCGGTTTATCGCGAAATTTTTTCAGTTTAAAAACGTTTGTCTGCAAATTTTCGAACATTCGTATTTCAATGATTACCTTGGACGGGGGAAAAGCGGACTGGAAAACGGCCTGCAGCCCCGGTTTGTTGAAAACCTTCAAACCGGCAAGAGCGGCGGGCAGGGCGGCATCTGCAAAAATGAGCTTAATCTGCCGGTCACCCTTTTCAATACGGAAATCAGCCTCTTGACTGGTATCGATAACCAAACGGGTGTGATCCGGGGCCACCCAGTGGCGAACGCCCAGGATGTCGGTTGCGGCTTTAGCGTCTGCCGAAAAGGTCGCTCCCAGAATCCCTGCCAGCACAAAAAATAAAAACCTCCCCTTCCTAAGCATCCGTACCCCTCCCTTGGTTTGCTTCTATCAGCTTGACAAAGGAAATTCAATCCCCACGGGAAAATTTGATTGACAAATTCCGCCATTAATGACATTGATACCGCCGTTTTAAAGGCTGACAGCGGAACGTAAAATGGGCTAAGTATCTTTAAGACCGGTTATAAACCGAATGTCGCTTGTCCGGTTTAGGTTTTAGGGGGCGATTAGCTCAGATGGATAGAGCGCTGGTCTCCGGAACCAGAGGTCGTGGGTTCGAATCCCACATCGCCCACCAATAGCGCCAGGGGGCGGCATCGACAAAGACGCCGCATAAACTCTCAGGAGTTAACCAAGTAGAGTGTCTCCTTGCCTGCATCCTGAATGCAGGCTATAGAGCCGAAAGGAGGAAGTAAAATTGAGGAAATATGAAACGATTTTGATCGCCAATGCGGATTTGCGCGACGACGAACAAACCGCCCTCATTGCCCGGTACAGCGGAATCGTGACCGGACAGAAAGGCATCCTGATCAAGGGTGATTGCTGGGGCAAGCGGAAACTGGCGTACGCCATAAAGAAACAGACCCGGGGCATTTATGTCCTGCTCGAGTATGCCGGAGAGGGCGCAGTTGTCAACGAACTGGAGAGAAATCTCAAGATTGACGACAAGATTCTGAAATTCATGACCATTCTCAAGGAAGACGGGATTGATCCCGTTGCCCTGGAAAAGGAACTGGCCGAGTTGAAACAGAGGAAAGCAGATGAAAGCAAGGTTACCCCTCCTTCCAGGGACGAAGCCCCTCAACCGGAAAATGATCAGCCGGAAAAGGACGCGGAGATAGCGGAAACGCTCCCTGAAGATGCAGCAACCGAAGCAAAGGAGGAAAATTAATCATGGCTTTTACACCTGCAACAAGAACGCCGGGAAAGGGACCGCGCCCTCAGAAGAAGTTCTTCCACAAAAGAAAATTTTGCCGCTTCTGTACGGACCATAACCTGAATATTGAATACAAGGATCCCCAGACACTCCGAGAGTTTATAACCGAACGGGGCAAAATAATGCCGCGCCGGATCACCGGAAACTGTGCAAAACACCAGAGGGAGATTACCGTGGCGATAAAAAGGGCAAGAACGATCGCCCTGCTTCCTTTTGCCGTTTCCGAGGGATAAATAACGCTGAAACAAGACTGGCTCAGAACTTGATATTGGCAAGAACCCTTGACAATGAATTGCTGCAGGGATGGATGATCATTACCGTGACCTTCCTCTTCGTGGCCCTGGTTCCTTTTATAGGCCCGCTCGTTGTCGTCCTGACCCCGTTGCCCGTTCTCTATTACGCCTCCCATCTGGGCCGGCTGCGCGGGTTTTCGGTTCTGGCGGCTTCGTTTTTGACGTCGTACGGCATTCTCTACCTCCTGAAGCAGCCTGTTCATCTGCCGACGCTGTTGATGATCGCCATCACGGGGCTCCTGCTGTCAGAGGTTATAAAGCGCAATTATTCGTTCGAAAAGACCATTTTGACGGCTTCCCTGTTTTTGTTTTTTTGCGGCACAGCTTTTATCGGCTTGCGCTCCTGGCAGGCCGACATCGCCCCCTGGAAGCTGATCGAAAGCTATGTGGCTGTTTTAATAAAAGAAAACATCGAGCTTTACAGCCAGTTGAATATTTCTCAGGAGCAAATTAAGGTGATCCGCGAAAACACCGGGCAGATCACACGCTTTTTTGCCGGTGTTTTCCCAGCATTGGGACTTTCAGGAAGCGTGCTTACGGTATGGGCGAATCTGCTGGCGGGACAAATGTTATTGCAGGTCAGGAAGTTTTCCTTTCCCGAATTCGGAGATCTGACTTTATGGAAAGCGCCGGAATGGCTGGTTTGGATTTTTATCGCCGCCGGGGGAATGCTGTTTTTCCCCGGGGAAGGCATTGTCATCCTCGGGATGAATCTGCTGATTATTCTCTGCATGATCTATATGTTTCAGGGTTTGGCCATCACAGCGTTCTTTTTCCGGAAGAAACAAATCCCGCGGCTGTTCCGATTTTTCTTCTACGGACTGCTCCTGATCCAGCAGTATATGCTGTTAATAGTTGTTGCCCTGGGCCTTTTCGATTTGTGGGTTGATTTCCGCAAGCGGATAAAAGATGCAAACCACACGGATGATAACCAATAATTATGATGGCGACATTAAGTGTCGCCATCCTCAAAGGAGGAAAAAATGAAGATCATTTTAAATCAGGGGCTCGACACTCTCGGAAAAGCCGGCGATCTGGTGAAGGTTGCCGATGGATATGCCCGCAATTACCTGATCCCCAAGGGACTGGCCTCCGAAGCAGACGGCAGGAACATCAAGGCCTTTGAACACGAAAAGAAACGGATAATGGTTCAGGCTGAAAAAGACCGGAAAAAGGCCGAAGAGATCGCAGCCAGACTGGGTGCGATAACCTGTACAATCGCCCGGCGCGTGGGCGAGCAGGAAAAACTGTTCGGGTCGGTCGGCGCCAGGGACATCCAGGAGGCGCTTGGCCTTTTGGGAATCGAAGTCGATAAAAAGAATATAATTTTGGATGATCCGCTCAAGGCGCTGGGTGAATTCCCGGTCCGCATCAAAGTCGGCGGCGGGACCACAGCCGAAATAAAAGTAGCGGTAGTTGCGGAAGGATAAACCATGTTCAGCAAAGTCAGGCCGGCGCTTTTTCGATGAAAGACATAGATGTTTCCCTGCACAAGATTCCCCCGCAAAACCTTGAAGCGGAGCAATCCATTCTGGGGGGAATCCTGCTCGACAATCAGGCGCTGAATGCGGTTCTGGAGGTGCTTACCCAGTCCGACTTCTACAGCGACGCCCACCGCAAGATTTTCACCTCGATCCTCGAGCTGAACAACCGCAACGAACCAGCCGATCTGATTACGCTCAGCAACATCATGAAGGACCAGAAAAAGCTTGACCAGGTAGGGGGGGTATCCTACCTGGCTTCGCTGGTAGATAACGTCGGTTCGGCGGCGAACATCGCCTACTATGCCAAGATTGTTAAGGAAAAGAGCATTCTGCGCAACATGATCGGCGCGGCGACCGAGATCCTCAACAACAGCTACGACGTGGGCGGGGATGTCGATCAGATTCTGGATCAGGCGGAACACGCCATCTTCGAGATCTCCGAAAACAAGATACGCCCCTCTTTTTCCCCGATCCGGGAGATAATGAAAGACAGTTTTCAAACCATTGAAAAGCTCTATGCCAATAAAGAGCTGATCACCGGGGTAGCCACCGGGTTTGACAAATTAGACGACATCACTTCCGGCCTGCAGAAGTCCGATCTGATCATTATCGCCGGTCGGCCCAGCATGGGGAAAACGGCGTTTGCCCTGAACATCGCCCAATACGCGGCACAGGAAACCGGCGTTCCGGTGGCAATCTTCTCGTTGGAAATGGCGAAGGAGCAGCTTGTCATGAGAATGCTCGCCGCCGAGGCCCGCGTTGATTCACAGCGTCTGCGCAAGGGCTTTCTCGGAGAAACGGACTGGCCGAAACTGACAGATGCAGCCGGACGTCTGTCCGATGCCCCGATTTACATAGATGACACGCCGGCGATTACCGTCATCGAAATGAAGGCAAAAGCGAGACGGCTCAAGGCGGAAGCGGGACTGGGACTTATTGTTCTCGATTATCTGCAGCTGATGCGGGGAAGCGCCTACCGTGATTCCCGCGAACAGGAAATTTCGGAAATCAGCCGCTCTTTGAAGGCCCTCGCCAAGGAACTCTCGGTGCCGGTCATTGCCCTTTCCCAGTTAAACCGAAAAGTTGAGGACCGCACCAACCGTCGGCCGATGATGGCGGATCTGCGGGAATCCGGTGCGATTGAACAGGACGCGGATGTAATTGCCTTTATCTATCGCGACGAAGTGTACAACAAATCGGAAGACAACCAGGAAAAGGGGATCGCCGAAATAATCATCGGCAAACAGAGAAACGGGCCTACCGGCGTCGTGAAGCTGGCCTTCCAGGAGAAATACACCCGTTTTGAAAACCTGGCGATTGTCGCAAGCCAGTAAAATCAGGCCTCCAGCAGTTTGGTCTCCTCCCGCAGATACGGGATAGCGAGCGCCATCTTTTTCAACGCCTGCTTTTCTATCTGCCGCGCCCGCTCCCTGGTCACCCGAAAGTGATCGCCCACCTCCTGCAGGGTCAGCGGATTATCAGCCATGACCCGGTTGCGGATGATGAAGCTCTCCTTATCATTGAGTTTGGCAAGCGCCCCGGCTATGTTGCGCTGGACTATGGACGTCTCCTCTTTCCGGATCAGGGACGTTTCCTGATCCTCGCCCGCATCGGTCAGGTAATCCAGATGGGTGGACTCACTCTCGTCATTGACTGCCGTGTTAAGCGAAAGATCGCGGCTTCCCATCCTTGTTTCCATTTCCGCAATCTCCGCTGCCTTGACTCCCAGCGATTCGGCTATCTCTGAAAACTCCGCGTGCTTCTCGGAGAGGGTTTCCAGCGTCTTTCTTGCCTGGCCCAGCTTGAAGAAGAGCTTCCGCTGGGTCTGGGTCGTGCCGATTTTTACCAGGCTCCATGATTTTATGAGATAATTCTGTATATAGGCGCGTATCCACCAAACGGCATAGGAAATCAAACGGTAACCCTTGTAGGGGTCGAACTTCTTTACCGCATGCATCAGGCCAATGTTGCCTTCCTGAACAAGATCGGGAAGTTTCATTCCGTAATTCCGGTATTCATGGGCAATCTTGACCACAAAACGCAGATTCGAGACAACCAGCTTTTCCGCTGCCTGCATATCATTGTATTTTTTGAACCGGACGGCGAGTTCAAACTCCTCTTCCGCCGTCAGGATGGGAAACCTATTTATTTCCGAAATATAAACATCAAGGGTCCCCGTAACAGCCGGAACATACAAAGCTGATCCTCCTGTAATTTAATCAGTCCAAAAGTAGGGCATGCTAACGCAATTTCCCCTGAATATCAAGCTAAATGCGCCTGCTGCAAGGCATACCGCGCTCCTGCAACTCAGCGGATTATTGTCGGTAAGCGCCTTCAGGCCTCATGGCAACCGTGCTCATGCAGATCGCAGGTCATTCCCGAATCCTTGAGTCTTCCCGCAAGCCAGCTTTCGGCAACTGCCTGCACATCACCCGAGCAGCCCCTCAAGACATCGATTCCGCAACTGTTTAGCACGTTCACGGCGCCCTGTCCCATGTTTCCGGCCAGAATCATCTTGACGCCGGCCTCGGCGAGCGTCTGGGCAATATTTGATTTACAGCCGCAATTTGCCGGAGACGAAACGGTTTCCTCGGAAATGATTCCCTTCACATCGTCAACGGTAAATACCGTAAAGTATTCACAATGGCCAAAGTGTGCATCCACCTGATGCTGACTTGACGGTACAGCGATTTTCATAGAATTTTCCATAAATTTCTCCTTTTCAAAACAGTTTTATATTATGCATATTCCCCGCAATGCGGGCAACCCCGTTCACTGCACTTGCCGCATTCAGGCCCCAGTGCGCGCCGGCAGCCCGGCAGCCGGTCCGGTTTCTCCTCCCGCATGGAGACGGAACCTCCCTCAATCTTCAAAACCTTGCCGTTGACGAGAACATCTGCGACTTTCCTGTGCGCCGCCTCGATGATCCGGCCAAAGGTCTGCCGGGAAATGTTCATCCGCGCGGCAGCCTGCGCCTGGTACAGCCCTTCGAGATCGGCCAGGCGGATTGCCTCGTATTCGTCGAGGTTCAACAACACCTCAACAAAAAGCGCAGCCCTCTCCCCCTCCGGCTTGAAGCTGATTTTTTCGGGCATGGCGAAGATTTGTCGGCAACACTTCGGTCTTGGCATAATCGCACCCCTCGCCGCGGCTTATAAGCATATGCCCATAACAAGTCAAGCAGAAAGTTTTTCACAACGCTAATTGGCGATGGCGCTGAGGTAAAACTTCGAAGAAGCAAACCCGGCGATTGTAATTTCCGCAAATCCGGTGTATGAAGGCTCCCAATACGCATAAGGAGGCAACAACATGAAAGTTTTTATCGTATATTATTCTTTGTACGGACACATCCACCGCATGGCGGAAGCGATGAAAGAAGGCGCCGCGGAGGTTGCCGGAGCTGATGTTCATCTGTACCGCGTACCGGAGACCCTCCCGGAAGAGGTTCTGAAAAAAATGGGTGCGCTGGAGTCCCAAAAAGCCATGGCCCACGTTCCCGTCTGCAAGGTGGAGGATCTCCCCCAGGCGGACGCAATCATCTTCGGCACGCCCACGCGCTTCGGAAACATGTGCGGCCAGATGCGCCAGTTTCTCGATGCGACCGGGGGAATCTGGGCACAAGGGGCCCTTGTCGGCAAGGTCGGCAGCGTCTTTGTCAGCAGCGCCACCCAACACGGCGGTCAGGAATCGACCATCCTCAGTTTTCATATAACGCTTCTGCACCACGGAATGGTCTTGGTCGGCCTGCCCTACGCCTTCGCCGGGCAGACCCGCATCGACGAAATGACCGGCGGGTCTCCCTATGGCGCCTCCACCATTGCCGGAGGCAAAGGCGAGCGGATGCCGTCGGAAAATGAGCTGGCCGCAGCCCGCTTCCAGGGAAGACATGTGGCCGAGATCGCCTCCAAATTGTCCCGTAAACCTTAAAGCTGCGGGCCCGCCGAGGGCAAGACAGGTTATACATCGGCAAAGAGTTTATCAGCAAAGGAGCCTGTATTGATATGAAAGATAACAGTAATTGGGTCGAGCAAAAGCAGGATCTGGAGAAAATGCTGACCGCCAGGAACCGGGTAATTGCCCTCTGGTATGCCTCTTGGTGTCCCTTTTGCAGAAAGTTCCTGCCCATCTTCGAGAAGCACGCTGAAGATCCGGGTCATAATTTTCTGTTTGTCCGCGACGATCAGGAGATTCTCGGGGAGAAATATGCGGTGGAGATCGTTCCCACGGTGCTTTTCTTTGAGAACGGGGCGGTTGCAAAACGGTTGGATGGAGTTGCGGCCGTAGGGCTGACCGAAAAACAGTTGGTGGAATTCATCGCCGCCTGTCCCTAACCGGGAAGCGCACAGTGTCCACAGAAGATAATTTTGTTCATCCGCAGACCCTTTGATGGTCTTGTGTAAATTACGGACAGGGGAGGTTTATTCAGATATGGCCAAGCAGAACAAACAGCAGCTCCAAACGCAAACGAAAGAAGCGCCGCGACTCGCTCCGAATGAAATGGCGGCGCGTCTCTTTCTGACCGGCTTCGTCTGCCTCTGCATCGGGGTAGGCATCGGTTATTTCTTCGGCAGTCAATCCGGCTCGATAAGCAACTCCGGTTCCTCGGCGCCTTTCCAGGCGCAGACATCTCCCTCCTCCCCAAACCAGCCGCCCGCTCAGAATCCGGCAATCGCCGCGCAAAATGAGGCCAGCCTCCGGGCCTTGCTGGTGGCGAATCCGAAGAATCTCGAAGCGCTGATTGAGCTTGGCAATCTCTATTACGATCAGGGACAGCACCAGCAGGCAGTCGAGTGGTACGGCAAGGCGCTGGCAATCGATCCCAATAATGTCAACGTCCACACGGATCGGGGTGCCAGCTATTGGAGCCTCAACCAGCCTGACGCGGCGATCGCCGAGTTTAAGAAATCGCTCCAGGTGGACCCGAACCATCCGCAGACCCTCTACAACATCGGCTTGGTTTACCTGCAGGGCAAAAACAACAGAGCAGAAGCAAAAAAGGCGTGGCAAAAACTGCTGACGGTCAGCCCGAATTATCCCAACCGTGCCGATATCGAACAGCAGTTGGCCGCGATGGCGGCAGCCCCTCCGTCCGGGGCGCCGATCGCTCCGAAAAAAGCCCGCCCCTGAGCGAGTTCCGCTTTTTTCTTTGCCGTCGGTCTGCCCGATCGTATAGGTGCTGATTTCGGCAAGCCCGACTGGTCGCGCTTGCCGGGGACTGTGAACTCGGGAAAAACGGAGTATCCGGGAGCACGCTTACACTAAAAAAGGAGCCCATAATTATGAACTATCTGCAGGTATTTTCTGATTATGTCTGACCCTGGTGCTACTTCAGTACCGGGCGTATTGAAAAGTTGAGAGAGAATTTTCAGATTGAGATCCAATGGAGGGCATTTCCTCTCCACCCCGAAACCCCTGAAGAGGGGCTTACCGTGGAAGAGCTATTTGCCGGCAGGGGCATCAACATTCCCGAAGCAATGGCCCGTTTGCAGAAGATAGCAAGGGAGTTGGACTTGCCTTGGGGCGACAGAAAGAAGACCTATAACAGCAGGTTCGCCCAAGAATTGGGCAAATGGGCAGATACCAAAGGAAAAGGAAATGAATACCACAACGCGGTTTTTCGCGCCTATTTTGGCGACGGTAAAAATATTGCCAAACCGGATGTCCTGATGGGGCTGGTGAAAGCTGCGGGGCTTCCCGCAGATGAAGGCAAAGAAGCACTGCAAAAGAGAACCTTCAAGGAGTCCGTTGATGCCGACTGGGCGCTGGCTGAGCAAAGGGGAATCTCCTCCGTTCCAACCTTTGAGCTCAACGGCCAAACCGTGGCCGGGGCTCAACCATACGAGGTTCTGGAGCAATTTCTCCTGAAAAACGGGACTAAAAAAAGGGGAGCGAGCTAATCCAGCGAGGCGCACCCCCTCTGATATTTTCAGGAAAAGCCTTATGTACAGAATAGAGAAGCTTTCCCATATAGCAATGTTTGCCGCCGCGCTGTTTTTTGTCTGGACCGCCAATGCCGACGCTGTCACCCTCTATGAACGCTCCCGGGAAAAGTTCCTGGCAGAAAGCGAGAAGGTTTCACCAACTGATTTTACGTTCGTCGTGCGCGGCGACAGATGAGCCAATTGCAAAACTATTTGTCATTCCCGAAAGCGGAGCTTAATGTACACAATGCTTCTATCGGGAATACGGTTTTTCAAGCAGTTAGAACCAGATTATGAACATTAAACTTCGTTTTCCCGC
>JAHYJE010000035.1 GCA_019429105.1 Syntrophobacterales bacterium | reverse complement strand
CCCGCGATCTCGAGATTCCGCTCCGTCTCGTCAACGAAATCCTCTTTGAACTGGTTATAAGCGGCATTCTCTCGGTAACCGAAACCAAATTGGACAAGGAGCGGGCCTTTCAACCAGCCCGGGACATCCACAATCTGACGATTCAGGACGTAATCGAGTCAATGGAGCTGCGGGGCATTAACGCCATGCCCTTCGCCCACACCCCGGCCTATACCAAACTGGCCGATGCTCTGGCCTCCTTCGGCAAAGCCATTGAGAAACTTCCCGACAACAAACCGCTGAAAGAGCTCTGATTGCCCGGCCGATTTTCTTTGCGAAATGATTTATGCCGACAAGGGTTAACCTTCTCACTCTTTAAATTGACTAATAAAATTTCAAAAAAGTGCATGAAATAGAATTATAACAAGATGTTGCGGATTGTTGCTTCGCAACAATTTTTTTCAGGGGTCTAAATGAGCCTCCGAAATTGGATTTTCTACCTTATTAAGGCTGTTTTTAACGCAAAAAAATGCCTTAATAAGGTGATTTTTTACGGGGGGAAATGACTTTAATCAGACGATTTTCAGGACTGGCAATGCGGCAATGATCACTTCTTACGACAATGTGTAAAAAAGAGGTCATTGCAAAAAGCACGGGGGTCAACCCGCGTCGGGCAGAGTTTAAATCATGATCTCGATAGATTTGCAATGCCGGGATAATCAGGACTCAATCAGATGACGGGAGGCTTTCATCCGGGAATATGAAGGGGCGGTCCGTGAAGAGCACGGATTTGAGGTCGCTCCAACCACTGAAAATCGCCTCGCCATGCCTTCGTGAAAAACTTAATCCCTTGTATTTGTTTACATCTACTAATAGTATCGGCCTGCGTTGATAAGTGGCATTGATGTTGCTTTACGATAGTGCAGTGAATAACCGTAGAAAGGGGGAACGCCGGGAAAATAAAAATTCGGTCAATCCAAGGGAAACAGTTAGACAACAACCTACACAAATAGAAAAGGAGAAAAAATCATGCTCAGCACATTTTACAAAAAAAGCAGCAAGGGCTTCACGTTGATCGAACTCATGATCGTTATCGCCATCATCGGCATCCTAGCGGCTATCGCCATTCCGCAGTTCACCGCGTACAAGCAGAAAGGTTACGCAGCACAGGTCAAAAGTGACCTGAAAAACGCATACACGGCAGCGCAGGCTTACTTTGCGGAAAACCCATCTGCTACGGTCGATGCGGATTCACTGAAAACCAATGGATATAAAAAATCAAACGATGTCGATGAGGTCAAAGTTTCGGTTGGAACCCAAACAGGGCTGACCATGAATACAAAGTCAACTGCTGACGCGGAAATAACGGGAACTATTGACGACGCTGGTACAATTACCGGCACGTTCTCGCATTAATGTCACTGCCTGCAGCAGGAAACATCCATGGCTTCCGTTTCACGCAACAAAGCAATACAAGAGGTTATTGATGTTTTCCATAAAAAAGGGCGAGTTGATGACTCGCCCTTTTTTATAAGGAGTGTTTTTCTTTTTCATGATCAGTGAAAGGAAGTGTCAGATCAAAAGGTAACGGGCAGGCGATGTATTATGGTAACCACCATGCGTCATAACAAAACCCTCTTTATCTGCGTCGTCCTCACTTTTGCAGTCATTATCGTATTCCGGCAAACACTTTATTTTGATTTTATACTGTATGACGACGTTTTTTACGTAACTAAAAATCCCCATCTTCAGCATGGCTTATCAAAACATGGGTTGCTGTGGGCATTGACCACATTAAATGTCGGCAACTGGCATCCAATGACGTGGCTGTCGTTGATGTTCGATTTTGAGCTTTATGGCATGGATCCTGGAGGTTACCATGTTACCAGCACCATGATTCATCTGCTCGGGGGCATATTTCTGTTTCTCGCTTTTCGGGAAATGACCTGCTCTGTTTGGAAGAGCGCCCTTATTGCCATGATTTTTTTAATTCATCCACTTCATGTAGAGTCGGTTGCCTCTGTTGCCGGTCGTAAAGATGTACTGAGCGGATTATTCTGGGCATTGACTATGCTCGCCTACGTGCGTTACGCACGAAAACCGGCCATCAGGACATACCTCCTGACGGTGTTTTTCTTCGCTTTCGGGCTGATGTCAAAACCAACGGTGATCACACTTCCTTTCGTGATGGCATTACTCGATTATTGGCCATTAAAAAGATTCGGCTGGCATTCCCAGCACCAAATGAACGCAGATTCAACCCTGCTGACAGATAATTCCCCAACACATTCATCAAACCATTATTTTAAGACTGCTCCATTAACGAAACTCCTTCTCGAAAAAATCCCTTTCTTCTTCCTTTCCTTTTGTGCTTCTGGGTTAACCTGGGCAGCGCAAAAAGGAAGCGCAGCCGTTATTCCCCTGTCAAATATTTCGCTGACAGCAAGATTATACCATGCGGCAAACTCTTATATCCTCTATATATGGAAGACTATCTGGCCCGTTGACCTTTCGTTTTTCTATCCTTATCAACCGCAGAAAAGTTTGGAACAGTTTCTTTTGACATTGTTGTTTTTGATTGGGATAACAGCCTCAAGCTGGCGTTTGAGAAAATCCGCGCCATCGTTTATCATTGGATGGCTCTGGTTCATATTAACAATGCTGCCCATGATCGGCATCATACAGGTAGGCTCACAGGCGATGGCCGATCGCTACACCTACATTCCGATGACAGGCCTTTCCATTATTTTCGTCTATGGAATCGGTGCTAACCTGCCATTTCGGAATATTAAAGGCGTAGCGTCGGCAATTTGGATTGTAATTCTCGCCCTGCTGATTGCTGACAGCAGGTACCAGACAAAATACTGGCAGAATAGCCGTACCCTTTTCGAACATGCACTGATAACAACAAAGGAAAATTATGTCGCCCATACTAATTTAGGAACATTTTTTTTAAAGCAGCAGAAATATGACTCGGCGGAGTTACATTATCGCGAGGCATTGCGGATCATCCCTCAGGACGCAGAAGCCGGCAATAATCTCGGACAACTCCTTGTGATGAAAGGAAAACACAGTGAAGCTGAAAAGGTTTTTCTAAAGGTTCTCGAAAATCACCCCGACTATGTTTATACAAGACGCCAGCTCTGTGATCTTTTCATGACGACTGGAAGAAAAGAAGAAGCGCTTCTTTGCTACAGGAAAGCCCTACTTGGAGACCCCGATAATCCGGAGCTGCACAACAACTTTGCCGTGACCTTGTATGCAAACGGCCAAAAAAAGGAAGCGATTTTATATCTCCAAAAGGCACTCCGTCTGCAACCCGGGCACAGAGAGGCAAAGAGAAATCTCGATTTACTTCTGAATGAGCAAGCACCCCTCAAGTGAATGACTCCGCCAAAGTATCATCGACAAAATAACAACGGCATCTGAGGTGGCGATGAAATCAATTTTATCCTCGACGATCGGGGTAATCCACGGTTCCGGTTGACGCTCCGGGATGCTCTGCCAGCCGAGCGCATGGTTCCGGATGCCGGCGCTTGCGGCAACCCGCTCGACAGTTTCCTCGATCTGCCGCCGGTAAGGCTCGTCGGCGTATCTCAGCGGCAAACTGTGCGCCGAAAAAAGGTAAAAGGCCCGCTCGTCGAACGAGTCGCTGAGAATCTGCTTCACCCAGCTTTCGATAAAAAGCGGCTCTTTGTACCAACTGTGGATGAAATCAACCGGTGTGGAGAGGAATCTGTTTTTTATTATCAACTCCCCACTTTTGCCTGAATACCGGGATACAATCCCGTTGCCGGACAAAGACATCCGTAATTTAAACTGAGGAATATGGAATTTTCACGGATTTTTGCCTTTTCTTTACCCCTTGGTACTATCTGTGATAAAGAGTCCTCACTTTTCGGGGCGGGGAAACAATGTTGGAAATTTTATTTCAGCACACAATTACGATTCTCATTTTGCTGCTTTGGCTTCTGGTTGTGGCAGGCGATGGCCTTTTTTGTCTGAAGGCATTATCGATAGACATAGCCTCTCGAAAAGAGGCGCTTTTTCTCTCCGCCGGGATAGGTTTAATCGTGACCGGCTATGGGGTATTTCTCCTCGGCGCAACGCAGAGTCTATATCCCTTTTCGCTCGCCGCCCTGTTTTTTTCGTTGGCGGTGATTTCCATCAGCGGTTGGCTGCGTCCGCCGCGCTTCACGCCAGCCGCCGCTGCCTGCAAAAAAAGCAGGCTTTCCGCGGTCGGCATCCTTCCTTTTGTCCTATCAGGGGCAATTCTCGTTATGGGTTTTCTGCTGAGTCTAACGCCGGAAATCGGCAAGGACGCTCTTATCTATCACCTTGCCGTCCCGAAACTGTTTCTGCAGCAGCACGGCTTCTACACCATCCCCGGAAATATCTTCGCCCACTACCCACTGCTTGCCGAAATGAACTACCTGCCCGCGCTTTTTATGCAGAACGATATATTAGCAAAAACGATGAATTACGCGGTTTTGTGCCTGATCATTCTCGGAATTGGCCTTTTTGCCCGCCTGGCTCTGAAGGATCTCGCCTTCCCCGCTTTAAGCATCCTGATTTTTTTGTCGATCCCCTCTGTTTTCGCCGTTTCTCATACCGCCTACAATGATCTTTTTGTCTCTCTTTTCACGCTCGCGGCCTTTTACTGCTTTCTGCGCTGGCCGGAGGAAGCGTCTGCGGGGGGCTGGCTGATCCTTTTCGGCATCTTCTCCGGGGCCGCTGCCGCCTGCAAATATACTGCCCTTCTGATCATCCCGCTCGGCTGCCTCGGCATTCTCTTTTTCGCGCACAAAAACAAATACGGCATTCACGAAGCAATGCGGTCACTTATCGTTTACGCGGTGGCGGCGCTTGTCGTCGGAAGTCCGTTTTATCTGAAGAATTTGCTTGTTACGGGCAATCCGTTTTTCCCGTTTCTCTACGGGGTATTCGGAGGAACCGGGTGGGATGCCGACCAGGCGCACCTCTACGACCTCTTTGTGCAGAACCTCGGGATGGGGAGAGATTTAGGCGCTTATCTGCTGCTGCCTTGGAATTTGAGTTTCCGCGCCAAGATGGACAGCATCACCTTTGACGGCGTAATCGGCCCTGTCTTTCTTTTGACACTGCCCTTTCTCGCCTTTATCCGCAGGGAAACCTCACTTTTTCTGATTAGCGGCTACTCGTTCTTTTCGTTTCTTTTCTGGGCCTCTTCCGCGCAGCAGATTCGCTACCTTATCCCCTTGTTTCCGCTTCTTGCGGTTGCTGTGGGCGGGGTACTGAACCATTATCGAAAACAAAAATTAATCATTTATTTTCTAATCGCCGCCGTTTTGGGAAGCCTGCTTTTTAATGGCTCCTACATCGTCCGCGACTTCATGAAGATTGCCCCCCTGCGAGTCGTCGCGGGGATTGAGTCACGGGAAAATTTCCTTACCCGGCTGGTCCCCACTTATCCAATGTACCGGTTCGTCAACGAGAAACTACCTCCACAGGCAAAGGTTTTAATGATCTACATGAAGAATTACACCTTTTTCTGCAAGCGTGACTGCTACAGCGATTCGATGTTCGAGACACACACAATCGAAAAAATCCTTCGTACTGCCTCCGCACCGGAGGCAATAGAAGAAGCCCTGAAGAGGGAAGGCTTCACCCACATCATGTACGACGAACGCTACCTGATTTCCACTTTTAGCCCGCTTTCCCCTGAAGACGGAAAAAGATTTCAGGAGTACCAAAGCCGCTATCTGCGCCCGGTCATCAAAATGGGGCCATATCGTCTCTTCAGGCTCCCTCTTTAGTCGAAGTTGTCCATTGCGAAATAGATTCTGTTTTTCCCGAAGAGGAGAGGTACGAATTTTTACGGCAGGACAAGTTCCGCCGGCGGAGCAAGAAGTTTCGGGATGCCTTGTCCCAGGGCGTCGTTTTCCGGATCGACGAGATTCTGCGTCCGGGGAAGATGCCGAAGGGGAAGATGTTACCGAAATTCTCGGCTTTACCCTCTACGAACCACCGATCCCGGCACCCATCGCGGGCGATGTCGTCGCCCCTTCAATTGTTGATCGCGTCATGGAGAATCAGCGTGCGGCAATCGCCGCCGCGGCATCAAAGCCGCTTTTTACGCAGTCCCCGATGCCGATGCCATGGTAGCTGCAGCCGATCAGAAAGAGACCCCGATGCGAGGCGCATTTCTCGTCGATAGCCGCAATGCGCTCCAGGTGGCCGACGGTATATTTCGGCATCCCCTGAAACCAGCGATAGACCTTGAAAAAGACCGGTTCCGCCGTAATGCCGATCATTTCTCTTAGTTCTTCCCGAACGATGGCGAGCAGTTCCCGGTCGCCGAGGGAGACGAGCTCCTCGTGATGACCGCCCCCGACAAAGCTCCGGATCAGTTCCGTATCGTCCGCCGCCCGCTGGGCCCATTTTATCGAACTCCAGGTGCAGGCGTTGATCCGCCTATTCTCGACGCGGGGGACGATGAAGCCGAAGCCGGGCAACTGCTTTTTCAGATCCTCCTTCCGGAAGGCGATGGAGACGGTGGCAGAAGACGACCAGGCAATCGCGGAGAGCCTGTCGCAAAGCTCTTTGTCCATACCTCCGATGATTTCCTTGGCAACGTAAGACGGGGTGGCGAGGACCACGGCATCGAAGTCAGCCGTAGCGCCGTCGCCGAAGATCAGGCGATAACCGCTCCCCTTCCGCTCAACCGCAACCACAACCGTACCGGTATGGATTCGCTCTGCGCCTATGTATGACAGGCATCCCTGCGCCAGCTCCCGCATGCCCCCTTTGAGCGACATGAAGTAGGTCATCCTGGGACCTGCGGGATTCGGCGGCGGCATTCTCTTCATCGCGGCAACCATGCTTTTGATCAGACTGCCCGATTTTCGCTCCATTTCAACAAAGCGGGGGAAAGTAGCCAGCACACTCATGTTATCCGGATTGGAGGTATGAATCCCCGCAACGAGCGGCTCCGCAATCTTCTCCAAGCACTCCCTGCCCAGTCGGCGCGTAACAAATTCGGCAAGACTTTCGTCCTGCAGTTCTTTTCGGGGGGGGACGAAGAGCTCCATGCCCATCCTCATTTTCCCCGGCCAGGAGATGAGGCCGGATTTGGCGAGCGGCATGATCATCGTGGGAACCATCAGCATTACGCCTTCCGGAAGCGGATGGAGCCGTCCCCCGGAATAGATGAAGGTTCCCTTGTGCTCATCGTTCGAGCAGAGCATCCGGTCGGCAAGCCCCACCTTTTTTATCAACTGCACCGACCAGACCTTCTCCGGAAGATAGCTGTCGGGTCCTCCTTCGACTGTAAAGCCGCCGATCTTTTCGGTGAAGAGCTTGCCGCCAACGGCTTCTTCTTTCTCAAAGAGCGTAAAGTTGAAGCCTTTTTCCTTCAGGGCAACGGCGCAGGCCAGGGCGGAGATGCCGCCGCCCACTATGGCTATTTTTTTATCGTTCATAGTGCTCAAACTTGGTTACGACCTCTTTCAAGGCCCGGATGAAAGCAGCGCCGGCATTGAGAGAGGCAATGCGCCGGAAGGAAAGCCCCTTTGCCAGGGCGTATTGCCGGTGGGTGATGTCAATATCGAAGAGAGTTTCGATATGGTCGGCGGTGAAGCCGATCGGAACCTGGATGATCTCTTTAAACCCGGAGGCGGCGATGAAATCAATTTTATCCTCGACGATCGGGGTGATCCACGGCTCCGGCTGACGCTCCGGGATGCTCTGCCAGCCAAGCGCATGGTTCCGGATGCCGGCGCTTGCGGCAACCCGCTCGACGGTTTCCTCGATCTGCCGCCGGTACGGCTCGTCTGCATATTTCAGCGGCAAACTGTGCGCCGAAAAGAGATAAAAGGCCCGCTCGTCGATCCCCCCGCCGCGAATCTGCTCCACCCAGCTTTCGATAAAGAGCGGTTCTCCATACCAACTGTGGATGAAATCAACCGGTGTGGAGAGGGATATCCTGGCGATGTGGGCTTTTGCAACATCAATGTAATTACCGGTGGTGACGCTCGTGTAGAAGGGAGAGAGCAGCAGAAACAGAATCCGCTCCGCACCCTGCGCCGCGGCATTATCCAGGGCACTTTCAATCGAAGGCCGGACATGGCGAAAGGCGGGAAGACAGAAATACCCGCCGCCCAGCGCCTCCTCCAGGACTCTTGCCTGTTCCTCGGTAATGCAGGCAAGCGGCGAAAAACCGCCGATCAAGCGGTAGCGCTCGATGACGGCCTTCAGCGCCGGCGGGGGAAGTTCCCTGCCGACAAAATTTCTGATGAACTCCGGTATTTCCTCCGGGGCGCGGGGGCCGCCGAGGGTCACAAGGATGACAGCGGTTTTCATTTTCTTGCACTCAGCTCATGGACAAGGTCGATCATGTATTTCACGTTGTCGATCGGCGCGGTCGGCAGGATGCCGTGGCCGAGGTTGAAGATATGACCGTTGCGGTTCTCCGCCTTGGCGAGGATCTCCGCAACCCGGCGTTTGATGTATTCGCGCGAACCGTAGAGGGCCACCGGATCGAGGTTTCCCTGGACTCCGGACTCATAATTCAGCGTCTTCCAGGCCGCGTCGAGCTCGATGCGCCAATCCAGCCCGATCACATCGCCCCCGGCCTCCTTAATCAGTTCGAGCAGATGCGAAGCGTTGAAGGCAAAATGAACGTGCGGCACAGAGGCGTCCAGCGAAGCCATCAGGCGTTTCTGGTGGGGCAGCACAAACTCCCGATAATCGACCTGCGAGAGGCAGCCGACCCAACTGTCGAACACCTGCACCGCCTGAACGCCCGCCTTGATCTGGTCATTCAGGTAAACAATGACCATGTCGGTCAGTTTCTCCATCAGCAGATGCCAGGTTGCGGGTTCGCGGTACATCATGGTTTTTGTGAACAGATAGTTCCGGGAACCGCCTCCCTCGGTGATGTAGCTCGCCAGAGTGAACGGCGCGCCCGAAAAACCGATCAGCGGGACTACGCCGTTCAGCTCGCGCTTCGCCATCCGGATGGCGTCCATCAGGTAGGACATCTCTTCCATCGGGTTGATCGCCCGGATTTTTTCCACATCGGCCCGCGTCCGGACGGTGTTGTTGATCCGGGGACCGTCGTCCTTGGTAAATTCAAAATCAATCCCCATCTTTTCCAGCGGCAGCAGGATATCGGCAAAGATGATGGCGGCATCGATTTCAAAGCGCCGAACGGGCTGCAGTGTGAGCTCAACGGCAAGTTCCGGCGTCTTGCACACCTCGATGAAGCTGTGCTTGGTTCTCACCGCTCGGTACTCCTCAAGGTAGCGCCCCGCCTGCCTCATAATCCAGACCGGCGTACAATCCACACTCGTTTTTTTACAGGCATTCAGATATCTATCGGCTCTCGACATAAACGTTGATCTCCTTAGTTTATTGGGGTGGGTATATAAACCAGATGCCGCCAAAAAGATAGTGGTTAATTACAGTTTTCGGGGTTGGGGCACAGGTTCAAAGACGACCATTAAGGCGATCACGGGGATCATTCGGTCATAAATCCATAAACGCAATTTCGCATATCTGTGTAATTTTTGGATACGATATGCCACTGCTCCAGGCCCAATTCGCCCGCCAGAGACTCCAAGCGCTTCACGTCCCGGAGGGATGGCCTGAGTTTCACTTCGTAGGCATGTTGCTTATCCACGACGAAATCGATCTCCACGCCGCTTTTACGCTGGTAGTAATGCACCTCGGCCTTTCTGGCAAGGGAGGTAAAAACGGCGTTCTCGAACAAAGCGCCCTCGCTAACGCGCGCGAACCGGTTCAGCAAGCCCGTATCGCAAAGATATACCTTGGGCGCATTTCGTATCTCGGCATCCCGGTTGCGGCTGAACGGCCTGATCAGCCGTATCAGGTAAGTCTGTTCGAGAAATGAGAGGTATTCGTAAACAGTGGCCCGTGAGACCCCCAGTTCTTTTGCAAGTTTCTGGATGTCGAGTTTGGAACCCGCCCGTTCCATGAGCAGCAGGATCATGTCCCTTATAACATTTGTTTTCCTGAAGTCGCTAAGCTGCATCACTTCCAATTGAAAATATGAGGAAAAGATGTCGTCGAGCATCATCGTTTTTTCATTCATCGCTTCCTTTGCCACTACGCCGGGAAAGCCGCCGAAATGCAAGTACTCGTCATAATGCCGACTAAGGTCAGCATGGATAACCGGGGTGACCTGCTCCGCTCCGACAGGCAGTACCCGGACGATGCCTTTCATCGCCAGAAATTCGCGGAAGCTTAAGGGAAAAAGCTCAAAGAGGTATTTCCTGCCCGACAAGGATTCGGAAAACAGGTTCTTCAGATAAAAGCTTGTCGAACCGGTAAGAAAGAATTTCAGATTATAATGGTCGCCGAGATACTTAACTATAGGAGGAAGCGTCCGGACGAACTGGATCTCATCCAGAAATACGAATCCTCGCTCACGCGTGTCCAACCCGAGATATTTGAAACCGTCCAAAACCCGTTCAAAGTCCTCATGTTCAAAGTGCTTGCGGTTGATGGGATTTTCGAGATCCAAAAATAGCTTGTTTCCGGAAGGTATTCCCTCCCATATTCGGCGCAGCAGTGTAGTCTTGCCGACACGGCGCATTCCCGTAATGATGACGGCCTCCGGCGAGTCAATAACAGGCGCAATCTGCTGGTAAAGTTCTCTCTCTATCATGGTGCATAGTTTACATTTAGCTCTACCATCTGTCAACTGATATTTATCATAATCGCTCGATAATCGGGGACAGCCACCGATTTATTTATCTCAACCCCGTATTTCCGACAGGCTGCCTCGAGATAATCCAGATATCTCAGCCGATCCTCGTCCGTGAAAAATACGTCCATGCGGCGGTTGCCGCGCTGCACAATGTGGTGCGGATACTGCGGAACAACTATGCGGGGCAGGCGCGCCATCCTGCTCTCCTCTCATTAGTCGCTATCCCCGATTAACACAAATCCTATTCTCTCGATTTCCTTGCCAAAGCCGGATTTATCCTCGCCACGAATGAAAAGGTGGGGTTCGATCAGCACGTCGATATCCATAGCCACATGGTAAAGCCTCGACATAAGCTTCAGGTAATCCACCCGGTCGTCCAGTCTGTCCATGAAGAGACCGACATCTATATCGCTGTGTTCCTCCGGTCTGCCATTCACGTATGAACCGAATAGTACGGCCTTGTCGAATTTTACGACATCCCGGGCGGCTCTTGCATAACTTTTTGCCTTTTGGACAACTTCTCCCTTATCCATTCGTCCATCTCCCTTGTCTCGCGCAATATTTCGTCGCACTTATTGTAATCCAGCGAGGCAATTGCAAAACTCTCACATTCTGTCATTCCCGCAATGATTTTAAGCGGGAAAACGAAGTTTAATGTTCATAATCTGGTTCTATCTGCTTGAAAAACCGTATTCCCGATAGAAGCATTGTGTACATTAAGCTCCGCTTTCGGGAATGACAAATAGTTTTGCAATTGGCTCCAGCGATTTAAACATTCTGTCCTTGTATTCAGGATACCTGGTTTCAATATTCATCGGCAGCAACATCTTCATAAAAGCCTTCTGCCGGTCCGATGAAGAATCAAACAGAGCCGTTTCCTTGAGCAGGAAAAGGAGATTGTGAGTCTTGGGTGGCATTGTTCCTTTGATCAACTGATAATGGGCCTTCAGTAACTTCTCGGTAGCTTGATGGCACATGAATCCAACGTAGAGATACCGTCACGTCTCCAGCATCGCCACCGCAGTCGTCAGGTCATATTCCGCGATGTCCAGCCAATAGTTTATTTTGTCGTCCATAGTCAGTCAGTATCCCCTGATCCTCGGCAACCAATACCCCCGATATGCCTTCCCTGTAAACCCTGCATCCGGAAATATCAAGATTTTATCCACATCTGCCCCCGATAACGCCCCGAATCCCCGACGACATGGGCGGGACTTTCCGGGATCAGGCCACCGGCCACCGATGGCTTGTCGAGTCGAAGTTCCCGGATGAGGTCTTGCGCGCGGGATACAAGCAGATTCAGCGCATCGAGGAGCTTTTGGAGGTCGTCCTTCACAAGGGGGCGGTCCGGTCGTCGATGGTCGCGCCGACGTGCCTGATGATACGGATCGATATCCGTCCGCACCTACGTCCCCACCTCGAGCAGATCGGGGAAAACAAGAAGGAAGCCCTTTGCTCTCTCCTGCGACGCAGGCACTTCCGACGGCGGCAGCTCTGTCTGCATCAATATCATCATTTCCAATCTCCACGAGGCGGGCGGCAGCTCGAATTGAATGTGAATATTTCCTCTGTGTTTTCCGTCGTTAACAATAATCTGCCAATAATCTGTGGCTGTCCCCAATTATTTTTGTCCCCAATTATTTTTTTCCGCCCGCCATCTTTTGCGACTCCGGCATTGCCCGCAACATTAAAGTCATCAGCGGCCCCAGGACTGCGCCGACGCCCAACGCCGTCCACGCCAGCCCCCACGCCATCGTCTCCGAGCTAAACGGTTCGCCGCGCATCCAGTCGAGCACAAGCCCGAACACCCAGGGGCTGACGATCCCGGCGCCGAAACCCAGTACCGAGCGCAACGCATAAGCGGCGCCCAGATAGGGGGGGGGAACCAGTTCGGTAAGCGCCGTTGAATAGACCGACGAGTCGGCAATGGCGGTAACGTTGTAGAGCGAAGCCACCAACACCAGGAGCCACAGCGGCAGAGTCATCATCCATCCGAACGTAAAGGAGCACATGATGCTCAGGCAGGCGCCCCAGAGAATAGTTCTGGTTCTTCCCCGGCGATCCGAAAGGGCGCCGCCGTAAATGCTGCCGCTCATGCTGGTAATGTAGGTGAGGGCGGTGAAGAGGGCCCCGAAACCGGCAGCCTGAATGGACATGGCGCCCTTCTGGACGAGAGACGCCGTCAAATATGCGGGCAGCCATGCCCATAACCCGAGCAATTCCCACGCATGAAATACATAAGCCCAGATCAGAAGCATGGCCGGCTTGTTTTTCCAGACGGCCCAAAGCGCGCTGATGCCAGTGAGTTCCTTTTCGTGCGGATGAACCACGTTGGGTGTCGCACGCAGGGTCCAGAACGAGATCATCATTGCGACAAGCGGTCCGCACGCAGTGGCAAGGAAAGAACCCTGCCAGCCGACCCTGGGCATTAAAATGCCGCTCAAAAACAGCGATATGCCGTACCCCAGCGACGCGGCGGCAAGAAACCAGCCCATGGCGCGGCCACGCTTCAGGGGTGAGTAGCGCTCGGCAACAAGGGTGAGGCCCGGGGTATAGGAGGCTCCCGAACATAATCCGGTAAAACCGTAAAGGAGAAAACCGGAGACAAAGCCGTCGGCAAAAAACGCAAAGATCAGCGCGCTTAAGGCGGCCAGAACGCTGCCGACAAGATACGTTTTCTTAGCGCCGTAGCGATCGGCAATGAAACCGACCATAAAAAGCGATATAAGATACCCGGCATGCCAGGCTGATTGTATCAGTCCAGCCTGGCTTGCCGACATCTCCCAATCGGTTTTCAGCAGCGGCAGCGCCGCCGAGTAGGCGGTAAAAATCAACGCAAAAAAACTGCGGCTCAAGCATATCCCGGTAAGCCAGACGAAGTCGCTTTGTGTTTCTGTTTTCAAGAGTCGCAGTCCCGTCGTGTGTTGACAAATCTGTTCGGATGGCGGGAGTATAAGGGCAATAAACTTATGTGTCAATCGCATATACAAAAAACTGGATTATGAACATGAAGCTTCGCTTTGTGAACATGAAGCTTCGCTTTCCCGCTTTCGTGAGAATGACAATCTCGGACTTTTGCATTTGGCTCGCATAAAAAACATTTTCCGCTTATCGCCTGCACCATTTTTGTGATATAGGGCAGCGAAAATAAGGGAGGACATTTTCATGTTCGAAGTGACGATAAGAAAATCTTTTGCTGCGGCCCATCAGTTGCGCGACATTGGCGGAAAGTGCGAGGGACTGCACGGACATAATTTCACCGTCGAGGTTTCAGCGGGGGCACAGGCTCTGAACAAGGACGGCCTGCTGCTCGATTTTCGCCTGCTGAAACGCTGGACAAACGAAATACTTGAGGAACTTGATCATAAATACTTGAATGAGTTGCCCTGTTTAAAAGACCTCAATCCCTCTTCGGAGGTCATCGCCCAATTCATGTTTGAAAGATTGGCGGAAAAGGCCAAATCCGCCAACGCCCCCATTACCCGCGTCACCGTCTGGGAATCGGAGGACGCTTGCGTATCCTACAGCCTATGATCGACATACAGAATCTAAAAGATGAGCGGAATGTCAACATCCAGAAGGTAGGGGTAAAGGGTCTTAAATACCCGATAACCGTTTTGGACAAAACCCGCAAAACCCAGCAGGTCAATGCGACCATCAGCATGTATGTAAGTCTCCTCCACCATTTCAAGGGGACGCACATGAGCCGTTTTGTCGAAGTGCTGAACGAAATCAGGGAGCAGGTCAACATCCGGACGTTCCACGACATTCTGGAAAAAATCCGGGTAAAACTGCATGCCGAATCGGCGCATATCGAGATCGCATTCCCCTACTTCATAGAAAAGACTGCGCCTCGCTCGGGCGCAAAGAGCATGATGGAGTATCATTGCCGTTTTCTCGGAACCCGCGACCATACAGGAATGGATTTCATCGTCGGGGTAGATGTTCCCGTGACAACGGTCTGTCCCTGTTCCCGGGCAATCAGCCTTGTCGGCGCCCACAACCAGCGCAGCATCGTGACGGTGCTGGTGCGTTTCCAGAAATTCTTCTGGATCGAAGATCTTATCAAGCTGATCGAAGTTTCCGCCAGCAGCGATGTCTATTCCCTGCTCAAGAGGGTTGATGAAAAATTCGTTACCGAGCAGGGATACAATAATCCCATGTTTGTGGAGGATATCGTCCGCAATGTAGCGGTGCGCCTCAACCATGATTCCAACTTCCAGTGGTACAAGGTAGAGGCCGAAAACTTCGAAAGCATCCACAATCACAGCGCTTATGCTTACGTTGAGAAGGAATAGCGATGGAAAACGGCGGAGAATTTTTCAATCTCTACAAGCACGGCTTTATCAGAACAGCCGTCTGCCTGCCTGAGGTTCGGGTGGCCGATGTATCCTTCAACACCTCGCAGACAATTGACCTGGCGAAAAAAGCGGCGGAGCAGAGGTGCATCTTCGCCCTTTTCCCGGAGCTGGGACTGTCGGCTTACTCCAACGACGATCTCTTTCAGCAGGAGGCTCTGCTCGACGGCGTCCTTGCGGCAATCCAAAAAGTCGCCCGCGAAACCAAAGACCTCAATGTAATTATCGCGATCGGCGCCCCCTTGCGGCTGGACTGCCGTCTTTTTAACGCGGGAATCGTGCTTTATCGAGGGAAAATCGAGGGAGTTGCGCTGAAGTCATATCTCCCCAATTACCGGGAGTTTTACGAAGTCAGGCAGTTTTGCCCCGCTGAAGAAGCCATTTCAAAAACAATCGCGTTATGCGGTCAGGAAGATATCCCCTGCGGCGCCGACCTCATTTTCACCGTTGCCAACATCCCCCACCTCCGCCTTTTTCTGGAGATGTGCGAAGACCTCTGGGTGCCAATCCCGCCTTCATCGTTTGCCGCCCTGGCCGGCGCCACCGTCATCGGCAACCTTTCCGCCTCCAACGCCACCATCGGCAAGGCCGAATACCGCCGCAGTTTAGCCGCCGACCAGTCCGCCCGCTGTCTCACCGCCTATCTTTACGCGGCGGCAGGCCCGGGAGAATCAACGACCGATCTGGCGTGGGATGGACACGCCATGATCTTTGAAAACGGCAATATGCTTGCCCAATCAGAGCGCTTCGCGGATAATTCCCAGATAATAACAGCCGACATCGATTTGGACCGTCTTGTTCAGGATCGCATGCGGCAAACTACCTTCAGTAAAAATGCCTTCACCCACAAGGAAAGACTTACACAGTTCCGAACTGTTGCAATAAAGACCGACCAGACAGAGGAACGTCTGCTGCTCAAGCGCCAATACGCCCGGTTTCCCTATATCCCGTCTGACCCGGCCATGCGCGATGAACGCTGCTGCGAGGCTTACAGCATTCAGGTTCAGGGACTCTCGCAGCGGCTCAAATCCTCCGGCATCGGAAAAGTGGCGATCGGGGTATCCGGGGGCTTGGACTCCACGCACGCCATCATCGTCGCCGTCCGGACGATGGATATGCTGAAGCTGCCCCGGGCGAATGTTCTGGCCTACACGATGCCGGGATTTGCGACATCCGACAAAACGCACAAAAACGCCCTTCGGCTCATGAAATCACTCGGCGTGGAAGTCAACGAAATTGACATCCGTCCAAGCTGCATGCAGATGCTCAAGGATATCGGCCACCCGTTTGCAGAGGGAAAGGCCGTTTACGACGTCACCTTTGAAAACATCCAGGCCGGTGAAAGAACATCGCACCTCTTCCGAATCGCCAACAATAGAAACGCCCTGGTAGTAGGCACCGGAGACCTGAGCGAACTGGCGCTCGGCTGGTGCACCTACGGCGTCGGCGATCATATTTCCCACTATAACGTCAACTCCAGCGTTCCCAAAACGCTGATTCAGCATCTCATCCGCTGGGTGGCGAAATCAGCCCAGCACTCACCAGAGACGGCAGCAATCCTGCTCGACATCCTGGAGACGGAAATCAGCCCGGAGTTGATCCCGGGAGGACAAGACGCGCAGCCCTTCCAGAAAACGGAGGAGATCGTCGGCCCTTACGAACTTCAGGATTTCAATACCTTCTACATAACAAGATTCGGTTATCTGCCGATAAAAATCGCCTTTATGGCCTACTGCGCCTGGCGCGACAAGACAAAGGGAGAATGGCCCGATGTGCCATTGGAGAAGCGAAACCAGTACACAATCGGCGAGATTCGCCACTGGCTGGATGTTTTTCTGTACCGCTTTTTTCAGACCAGTCAGTTCAAGCGCTCCTGCATCCCCAACGGCCCGAAGGTCGGCTCCGGCGGCTCGCTGTCGCCCCGGGGGGACTACCGCGCCCCCAGCGACTCCCAGGCCGCCGTCTGGCTGGAGAATGCGAAAAATATACCGGAGAGTGATGAAGAGTTATGAGTTATGAGTTTTTTGTCAGGGGTGAAGGATGAATAACAAACCACAATACGATGATTTTGACGCAACAGAGCTGTTCTGCCCGAAATGCCGGCGGGCCGTCCCGGTCAGAAAGCGTCTTTTGTTGATTCTGTCGGAGGGCGACAAATACGACTACTACTGCCCTTACTGCGGAACCTCCGTCGGAGAAAAACTCGTAACAGAGCGGGAAAAACCCTTTTCCCTGTTGAGATAAGAAAGAATAAAAAAGGGCGGCATTGCACCGCCCTTTCAGTAGTTTTTTGTCAGATAAAACTCAGTCTTCCTTCAATTCCGGAATGTTTGCATAGAAATCCAGCGACTCCGGATTTTTCAGCGCGTCCTTGTTGGTAACCGCCATGCCATCGATCATCTTCTTTACCGAAAGCTCGACCTTTTTCATGTTTAACGTGTAGGGGATGTCCGGAACCGCGATTATCTTCGCCGGCACATGGCGGGGCGAGGCGTTCTCGCGGATCAGCTTTCTGAGCCTGTTTCTGAGTTCGTCGGTCAGTTCGACGCCCGGCGCCATCATCACAAAAAGGATAACGCGGACATCATTTTTCCAATTCTGCCCGACAACGATGCTGTCGGCGATGCCCTCAACGTTCTCCACCTGACGGTAGATCTCCGCCGTGCCGATTCTGACGCCGCCGGGATTAAGCGTGGCATCCGACCGGCCGTAGATTATGACCCCTCCCCTTTCATTGATCAGGACATAATCGCCGTGTCTCCAGATATTCGGATAGACGTCAAAATAGGCGGCGTGGTATCTTTTTCCCTCCGGGTCTTCCCAGAAGTAGATCGGCATGGAGGGGGCCGGCGCCGCGCAGACCAGCTCTCCCTGCTGGTTGACAACCGGCTTGCCGTTATCGTCAAAGGCTTCCACCTTCATTCCCAGGCCGCGGCACTGAAGTTCGCCGGAATATACCGGTCCAATCGGATTGCCGAGGGCAAAGCAGCCATTTATATCCGACCCGCCGGAGATGGAGGAAAGTTGGATATCTCCCTTGATCTCGCGGTAGATGAACTCGAATCCCTCTTCGGAAAGGGGTGAGCCCGTCGAAAGGATCGTTTTGAGAGAAGACAGATCATACTCTTTCCCCGGCAGCAACTTCTCGTTTATCAAAGCCGAGATATACCCGGCGCTCGTTCCGAAGACAGTGATTTTCTCCTCTTCGGCCATTTTCCAGAGGGCGCCCGCATTCGGATGGAACGGATTTCCGTCGTAAAGGACAATCTTCGGACCGACGGCCAGGGCGCTGACAAGCCAGTTCCACATCATCCAGCCGCAGGTCGTAAAGTAGAATATCGTATCGTCCCTGGTCACGTTGGTGTGGAGGACCATCTCCTTCATCTGGTTGATCAGGATGCCGCCCGCGCTCTGCACCATGCACTTGGGAAGGCCGGTAGTCCCGGAGGTGTACATGATGTAAACGGGATGATCAAAGGGGAGCTGCTCGAAATCAATCTCCAACCCACTTTCGGAAGAACGGAAATTCTTGTAAAGGACGGCGTTCGAAAGGGAGCTGATATCCGGTTCCTTTTCCGTATAGGGAACGATAACAACCTTTTCGATCGTCGGCAAAGCCTTGATGATCTCGGCAACCCGGGCAAGGGAATCGAGGCTTTTGCCTTTGAAGAAATAGCCGTTCGCCGCAAAGAGCACCTTGGGTTTGATCTGCCCGAAACGATCCAGCACGCCCTTGATCCCGAAATCAGGCGAGGAAGAAGACCAGACCGCTCCGAGACTTGTCGCGGCAAGCATGGCGGCGACGGTTTCAATCATGTTCGGCATGAAGCCGGCAACGCGGTCTCCTGGAACAACGCCGCAAGCTTTGAGGCTTTTAGCCAGTCTTGCAACTTCATCATAGAGCTCGGCGTAGGTTATTTTAACCGGCTGATGATCCTCCCCCCTGAAAACCAGGGCGACGGAATCGTCTCGATAACGCAGGAGGTTTTCGGCAAAGTTGAGGCGAGCGCCGGGAAACCAGTTTGCCCCGGGCATTTTTTTGTCATCCTCAATTACCCTGTCATACTTCCGGGAAGCCTTTATCCCGAGAAAATCCCAGGCGGCGCCCCAGAACTCGGCGATATTGTTCACCGACCATTCGTGAAGGCTGCTGTAATCCTTGAAATCTTTTCCGTAGCGCTCTTTGACGAACGCCATAAAGCGGTATATATTCGAACCTTTGATTCGTTCCTCGGACGGCTGCCACAAAAGCTTACCCATTTTACCTCCTCCTTTTGCAAGTTAGATATTGATCATTTCATCTATACTTTTTTCTTTTCCAATGCTTTTTTCAGTTTTTCGGCAAGGGCGCCCATTCCCTCCTGCGCACCAGAATCGGCAAAGAAAACGGCCTTTTCCCGAGATGCAGCCGTTCCTCCGAGATAATCGCCCAAAAGCTCCCGGCTGTGCACGTCCTCATGACAATAGGCGCAGAGGTTCTCCCAGTTGCTCCCATCCTGCGGGTTGTTTTGATGATTGCCGTCTTTGTGATGAACGGTAAGGAGGTGGCGATTGGCGGCGTCAAACTCCCTGCCGCAGCGGGCGCAAATCAGGCCATGCATGGCAAGGGACCGCTCCCGGTAATCATCCTCGCCCGATGCTTGAGCTGCCTTTATCTGCCGCACGACATCTTCAGCGGAACGGGAGAAAGGAGACGTATCCTGAACCTTTTTTACAAGGATGTGCCCGCCTCTTTTCCCGTACGTTACCCCGGCCATAAACTTCCCTCCGCTATTGTTCGAGTAAATTACCGGTGACGATTGGGATTCCCGGACGGCAAGCCGGTCTTCAGATAATCGAGAAAGACGCTGATTCCCTTTACAACCGCCCCATAGGTGCGAAAGACATTCGCAACCGGGATGCCCACCTGCTGCCGGAATAACTGTTCTTTCCCCAGATAAAAACTCATGGCGCCGTTAATTTTTTCGAATGTCGAGGAAAAATCGTCAACCCGTCGTTCGACGGTGTTCGTAACCTTGTTCATGCGGGTTGTTATTTCCTCAAGATTTTTCATTATAACCGGCAGACTCTGGTTGACGCTGTCGAGCGTCTTTGCCACGCTTAATGACGTCTTCCTTATTTGAATCAAGGCCCAGACGGCATAACCGGCAATAACAAAAAAGGCCAGGCTGACAATCAACAGGATTATCTCCATATTCGTCATGGTCAACTCCTCTTTTCTCTTCCGCCTCTCCTATGCCTTTTTCTGCTCTTCCTTAAAGGCTTCGACTCCCGCGACGATAGCATTCTTCAAGCGGCTCTTGCCGTCCTGCAATGTATCTTTCCCCTGCTCTTTTAACTCTTCCACCTTCTCGCCCACTTCATCAACCTTTTTTTGAGTCTGTTCCTCGAGCTTTTTTAGTTTCGCCAGGGTTGCTTCATAGGCGCTGCTACTCTTCTCTATTGCATTCTCGTATTCGTCCTTTGCCCGGGAAAAAAGCTCCTCCGTTTTTCTGCCGATTTCTTCGCGTGTCTCCCTGCCGCTTTTCGGCGCATAAAGAATGCCGACAAGGGCGCCCAAAAAACCACCAACAACCATCCCCGCAATAAAATCACCGCGATTGCTCATAGCTGCACCTCCATTGTAAATTTTTGACGCAATTTATAGGCGCTTATACAATACATTTGCGGGGATAGTCAAAAAATAAGATAAAAAAAAGGCTGGAATAAAATTCCAGCCTTTTTTACGCTTAAGACAGAACTACTTTGTTTCCGGAGCTTCCGGGGCTGCTTCGGGTGTAGCAGGAGCTTCCGGGGCTGCTTCGGGTGTAGCAGGAGCTGCCGGGGCTGCGGTCTCCGCGGGTTTCGGCTCTTCTTTCTTGCTGCAGCCAACAACCGCGAACGAAATCGTCGCCAGAAATAAAATAGAAATAATCATTGCGAATATCTTCTTCATTAAACGCCACCTCCTTTCGTAGATTTCGATACTTTACAATCACACTCATCATTGACTGTAAACGGCGGTATTCTACTATTTATTTTCAGCTTGTCAAGAAAATTTTATAAATATATAAGAACGTCCGCAAAGAAAAAGGAGACCAAGTCATGATTCTGGGTATAGACGTGGGGGGGACGCACACCGATGCGGTTCTGATCGATGGCGGTAAAATTATTAAAAAGACAAAAGTTCCTACAAATCATGATCGTCTGCTTGCTTCTCTGCTCGCTGCAACCAACGGAATTGTCGATAAAGCGACAATTCCGCTTTTGAAAAGAATCGTTTTAAGCACGACAATCTCGACAAACGCAATCGTGCAGAACAAGATTGACCGGGTTGGGCTCCTCGTCGCGAGCGGCCCGGGGCTCTCCCCCGAGTCCATAAGTGCCTATCCGGACATACGTTTTCTATCCGGTTCCATTAACCACCGCGGCAGCGAGATGGAACCCCTGAACCGGGAAGAAGCCGACCGGGAAGTGACAGATTTCCTTTCCGAAGGAATCAAAAATATAGGAATCGTCGGGAAATTTTCAACGCGCAATCCCCGGCACGAGTTCGAACTGCGGGACATTGTCGGCAATCGGGCATGCCACGTTACCCTCGGGCACAGGATGTCCGGGCATCTCAATTTTCCCCGCCGGGTTGCCACAACCTTTCTCAATGAGGCCATCTGCAATCTTTATCAGAGGTTTGCCGGCAGCGTCGCCGACTTCGCGCTGAAACAAGGGATGAATATTCCCATTTACATCTTGAAGGCGGATGGCGGCGCGATGGAGCTTGCCCGCTCTCTTGAATTTCCGGCGCAGACCATCCTTTCCGGACCAGCGGCGAGCGTCATGGGAATCATGGCGACGACCAACAGCCGGGAGGATGCCATAGCCCTTGATATAGGCGGCACAACAACGGATATCTCCATCTTTGCCGACGGGGTTCCGCTCCTTGAGCCGTTCGGGGTTGCCATCGAAGGCAGGAAAACCCTGATCCGCGGCTTGCGCACCCGCTCAATCGGGATCGGCGGGGACAGCGTTGTTGCTCTCAATGACGGAAACATTCAAATCGGCCCCAATCGCGAAGGACCTGCCGCCGCGTTGGGAGGGCAATTTCCCACTCCCACCGATGCGATGATTGTCCTCGGCCTGACCAGGATAGGAGACCCGCAAAAGGCAATCCATTCCCTTATTCCCCTTGCCGAATACCTTCATTGCGACCTGCAGGAGACGGCACGGATGATCTTTACGGAAACCTGCCGCCAGATTGCCTCGGCCGCATTCCAATTCCTTAATGAAATAAACAACAAGCCTGTATATACAATTGAGGCCTTGCTGACGGACAGAAAAATCGCGCCTCGCAGCCTCTACGTTGTTGGCGGCCCGGCCGAGCAGATGGCCCCGGAAATCGAACGATTGCTGGAAACAGAGTTTGATGTTTGCAATTGCCAGACCCACATCCCCGTCAATTACGAAATTGCCAATGCCATCGGGGCCGCCCTTGCCCGGACGACGGCGGAGCTGACCATCCTTGCAGATACGGAAAGGGGCATCTTGACGATAGCGGAAGATGGGTCGCAAGTCGCTATTCCCGCAAATTTCACACTTGCGGACACCATCCAGGTCTGCTGTGAAAGACTGCGGGAAAAGATTCGCCTTACGGACGATTTCGTCCGTGAACCTGAAATCGAGGTGATAGAATCTCAGGAGTTCAACATCGTTGACGACTTCTGTACAGCCGGTAAAAACATCCGTGTCAAGACACAGGTTAAACCGGGAAGCGTCGGTGAATGTAAATAGTTAATAGTTAATAGTTATGTGTTAGGGGAAAGGAAAAATTGTGGCAACGAAAAAACTGAAAAAAACAGGCCTGATATTCTTTCCCGCTTTTGACTGGGCCATCTCGCCCACTCATCCGGAGCGAGAAGAGCGCCTTCTCTATACGCAGGATCAGGTTTTTGAAGAAGGCATCCTCGATTTTGACAATATTTACGAGTACAAACCGCAAATAGCGACAGCAGAAGACATCAATCGCGCCCATATCTGCGTGCCGGATGCCCTGAGCGTCGTTACCGAATCACACCTCATCTCGGCGGGAGGCGCCATAACCGCAGCCAGGAAGGTGCTTACCGGCGAGGTTGACAACGCCTTCGCCCTCGTCCGGCCGCCCGGTCATCACGCCATGCTCGTAGTTCATGGCGCCCGGGGCTTCTGCAATGTGAACATCGAGGCGATCATGATCGAATATATCCGCAGTCATTATGGCCACAAAAGAATCGCCGTTGTCGATACCGACTGCCATCACGGAGACGGCACCCAGGATATCTACTGGAACGACCCGGATACCCTGTGCATCTCGCTGCACCAGGACGGAAGAACGCTTTATCCGGGGACCGGCTTCATCAATGACTTCGGCGGACCGAACGCCCTCGGGGCAACAATCAACGTGCCGCTCCCCCCGGAAACAGCCGATGAGGGGTATCTGACCGTGATCGACCGGCTTGTCCTGCCGATTCTCGACGAATTCAAACCCGACATCGTCATCAACTCGGCCGGCCAGGACAACCACTACTCCGATCCCCTGACCAACATGTGGGTCTCCGCGCAGGGATATGCGACCCTGAACGCCCGGCTCGCCCCCGATATCGCCGTTCTGGAGGGAGGCTATTCGATCGAAAGAGCCCTCCCCTACACCAACGCCGGGATAATTCTGGCCATGGCCGGGCTCGATTACAGCCATGTCCGGGAACCGGATTACAACCCTGATAAACTGCGTCAGCACGCATCTGTGACCAGAACAATTGCCGAGGAGATTGAGCAGGTTTTGCGGCTTTGGAGCAGCCGGCGCAATATGAAAAGAAATCTCGTTGGCGATGCGCGCTGCCTGAGACGGAATAAAAATATTTACTACGACACGGACGGGATCAGGGAGCGGCAAACGGAAACAGTGCGCATCTGCGATGACTGCGGCGGCACTGTCACGATAGAATCTTTTGCCAGTACCGGCAATAACATCCTTGCCGTTATCCTTCCCTCCCGCTGCTGTCCGGAATGCCGGGCCGAAGGAGAGGAATCTTACGGGCGCTCCAAGCTGGGCAAGTACAACCATATCTATTTTCAGGACCGGACAACGGGGATATTCCTGTCGAAATGAGCAACAACCAAAATACTGCCATATAAGGAGACAAACATGACGGAAAATATTGATGATAAGACGAAAGCAACGGCAAAGCGCTTATTTGAAGGCGGCATCAAGATGGACCCTTCCTATCTTATCTGGAAGGCGTTCGACCGGGAACTGGCCAAGGATTTTTCCCGCTTTATCACCGGCAATCTCTACTCGCGCACGGTCCTGACCCTTCAGGAACGACAGATGGCAGCCTGCGCGATTCTTGCCGCCATTGGCGCCGGGGAAGAGCTGAAGCTGCATGTTAACGCCGCGCTCAATGTCGGGTGCGACCCCAAAAAGCTGACCGAGATATTCTTTCAGGTGGCAACCTACGCGGGCATGCCCGCCGTCAACGAAGCCCTGACCATTTTCCGGGATGTGCTCATTGAACGCAAAGAGTGGCCGCTGTAATCAGAGCTATGGTCAACATAATCCTGCACGATCAAGATCTCGGGCAATGGCTTCAGTTTTCCCATCCCCTTGCGGTTCTCAAGGCGGAGACTCTATCCGATATGCTCCCGCTTTTGGCGGAAGTGGACAATTTCGTGGAGCGCAAGGGTTTCTTTGCCGCGGGTTGGATAGGTTATGAAGCCTCTCGGGCCTTTGACTCCGCTTTGCCCACCCGGGATGCGACAGCGTTTCCGCTGGCCTGTTTCGGGATATTTGAACATCCGCCAAACATTCGGGAAATGCCGCCAGCAGGCCCGGATTTCCCTCACGCAGGATGGCGCCCTTCTGTCAGCCGGGAGCAATACGCCCAGGCAATCACCCGGATAAAGGAACATATCGCGGCCGGCGACACCTATCAGGTCAATTACACCCTTCGTTTATGGAGCGAATTTCACGACGACCCGTGGAATTTTTTTCTCAATGCCTGCAAAGACGCCCGCTATGGCGCCTTTATCGAGGCCCCTCCTTATTATATGTGCTCCGCCTCCCCCGAACTGTTTTTTTCGCTGCAAGGGAAGCGCATCTACTCCAAACCGATGAAGGGAACCGCGCCCCGGGGCAGAACGACAGCTGAAGATAGCGAAAACTCATTGTTTTTGCACAATTCAGAGAAAAACAGAGCGGAAAATGTGATGATCGTTGACATGATCCGCAACGATATAGGGAAAATAGCCGCTTTCGGTTCGGTAAATGTTCCCCGTCTTTATGAAATTGAAAAATATCCAACGGTTCTGCAGATGACCTCAACAGTGGAAGCCGTCACCACCGCCTCCCTTACCGAAATAATGAAGGCGCTTTTCCCTTGCGCCTCGATCACCGGCGCCCCCAAAGCCAAAACGATGGAGATCATCGCCGCGCTGGAGACGACGCCGCGCAATATATACACGGGAACAATAGGTTACTATGGACCGGGACGTCGCGCCCTTTTCAATGTGGCAATCCGGACAACCCTGATTGACACAGCCGCGGAACGGGCCGAGTACGGAGTCGGCGGCGGCATCGTCTGGGATTCGACGACAGACGATGAATACGAGGAATGCCTGACCAAGGCCAGAGTCATCCTTGACCCCGTCTCCCCTGTTCCTTTTTCCCTTTTGGAAACACTCCTCTGGACGCCGGCTGAGGGTTTCTTTCTGCAATCACGGCATCTTGAGCGCCTTAAAGACACAGCGGAATATTTTGGCTATCTTTTCGCTGAACGCCAAATACTCGAAAATCTGTCCGCGGCGGTTTTTGGCCTCTCCTCGGGAGAATACCGCGTCCGCCTTCTGCTGGCACAGGATGGAAAGATTGAATGCCAGGCCGTACCGCTGCAAAACCCGCCAACCTGCGGCTCTGTGCGGGTACAACTCGCAAAAGAACCAGTTTCTTCCCGCAATCCCTTTCTTTTCCACAAAACGACAAGGCGGGAGGTTTACGAACAGGCGAAAAATTCCTTCCCTGACGCGGATGACGTAATTCTCTGGAATGAGAAAGGCGAAATCACTGAATCGTGCATCGCCAATGTGGCAATTTTAAAAGAAGGAAGGCTTGTTACCCCGCCGGTGAGCTGCGGACTCTTAAACGGCGTGTATCGGGCGCAACTTTTGGCCGAGGGCAAAATAAATGAAGGGACAATCTCAATCAATGATCTGAAAAACGTTCAGCAGATCTTTCTGATCAATTCCGTACGCAAATGGCGCGAGGTCGTCTTGCTTCCATAAGCAGTATCAAATTTCAGGATCATCCCCTTAATTCCCCAAATTCATTGACAAATTGCATATTAAGTGATTCGCAACCGCGTCATGAAATAGTCGGGAGTGCAGGTATGAGCAAGGCAAAAGACTTATTGAATTTTGCAGGCAGGCTAAAAATGGAAAACAAGGCCGCGCTTCTCCGGGAACGGTTCCAGGACAAGCCCGACTTTACCATTTCCGCTGCCGCATCCGTACTTCAGGAAAAGCAATCGACACTCTACTGGACCCTGCATAAGCTCACGCAAGGCGGCTATGTTTCCCGGACCGGACAGGGCATGTACTCCTTTTAAAACAAGACGGCGGAATCGATCCAGCCAATCCCCTCGGCATTGGCCAGCAGGATATCCGTTATATCGTGGCGCATGATGCCATTACGGACTCTACGATGGAATTTGTCGATAACCTGAGAAAGTGAAATGAGATTACTCCATAGTCCATCCCTGATCAGCCGACTCCGGGCGGCGTTTTTACGTTCCTCCAGACAGGCGAAAGACACCATGAGATAGGATTTTACGACCTCCCTTTCCCAACAGCATCGCCAGTCCCTGCTTTTGGACAAGGGTTTACGGGCTTGACTACGATAAACAATTAGTTTATAAATCCTCCCATGATTAGAACATTCGCGGATACTGAAACCGAACGTTTTTATATCACCGGGAAATCCAGGCGTTTTCAGTCCGACGTTCTGAACCGGGCGGTAAAACGGTTGACACAGATAGACGCCGCAACGGTCATCAACGATCTCCGTATGCCGCCATCTAATCGTCTGGAATCTTTAATAGGAGCTCGCGCCGGTCAATGGAGCATCCGCATCAACGACCAATGGCGCGTCTGTTTCCGGTTTGAAAAAGGTGAGGCTTACGATGTTGAAATTGTTGATTATCACTGAGGAGGCAAAACCATGAATCCAAAAAACAATCTTCCTCCAGTTCATCCGGGTGAATTTCTAAAAGAGAATCTTGACGAATTGCGTATCTCTCAGGCTGAGTTTGCACGCACCATTGGATTGTCGCCCATGAGAATATCACACGTCGTCAAAGGGAAAAGACCTGTCACCGCTGAGATGGCCTTACTTTTCGGCAAGGTTTTTGGCCAGACGCCTCAATACTGGATCAATTTGCAGGCGACCTATGACCTCAAAATGGCCGAAAGGGTTGTCAGCCAAAGGATCGCTGGAATCCGTCAACTTGCGCATGCATGAGGCACTCAAGAGGAAGAGTCTTACAAGAATCTTGTGGGCCGTTGCAAAAACAGACAATGTCGCTGAAATCGTTTCTTGGATCAATAATTTTATCGAGGCGTTAATCGGGGACAGCCACCAATTAATAACCAGAATAACCAGAATAACCAGTGACTGTCCCCGATTAACGACCATTTAGCATTGCTTTGCATAATAGTCTTGACTAACATGCAAAGCAATGCTAAAAAGTCGCACATGAGACGTTACCTTTATGAACAGATAAAGAGAGACCTGAAGAAAAAGATGGTGATTCTGACAGGTCCACGGCAGGCAGGGAAGACCTGGCTTGCCAGGGAATTAATGACAGAATTCAATAATCCTCAGTACCTGAACTTCGACAGTCTGTTCGACTCAAAAATAATCATGGCCCAGTCCTGGCCTCTGAACAGCGATTTGCTCATCTTGGATGAAATCCACAAAATGAAATCCTGGAAAATGTTCATCAAGGGTGTTTTTGATACGCGCCCGGAAGGGCAGGCCCTGCTGCTGACGGGAAGCGCCAGACTCGATACGTACCGTCAATCCGGAGAATCCCTGGCCGGCCGCTATTTCCCCTTGCGCCTCAATCCGATTTCCGTGCGGGAACTGACGGATACGGCTGTAAAACCGGAAGAGGCGCTGCCGCTTCTCAATCGGCTGGGAGGGTTCCCGGAACCGTTTTTATCCGGCTCCGAGACGGAGGCGGCGCGTTGGAGGAATCAGTATTACACCGACCTGATTCGGGAGGACATTCGGGAATTCGGCGTGTTGCAGGAAATACGCTCCATGCGGTTGTTGCTGGAGTTGCTGCGCTCCCGCGTGGGCTCGCCGCTTTCCTTTACGTCGATAGCCGGCGATTTGCAAATCGCCCCCAATACGGTACGCAAATATATTGATATTCTTGAGAGTCTGCACATCGTTTTTCTCGTGCGCCCCTTTCACGCCAATGTGGCGAGGGCGATCCTGAAAACTCCCAAATTGTATTTCTATGACAGCGGCTTTGTTCAGGGCGAAGAAGGGGTGCAGTTGGAAAATACCTGCGCCGTATGTCTTTTGAAGCACGTTCAGTACCTGCAGGATGTTGCCGGTGAAGATGTTGACCTTGCCTACATCAGAACCAAAGAGGGGAAGGAGGTCGATTTTGCACTCGTCGGCAAAGGGAAAATAACCCATCTGATCGAGGTAAAGCTTTCGGAAGAATCACCCTCCCCCGCGCTTTCCCTGCTTGCCGGCAAATTTCCCGGGGCGGCGGCGCTGCAGCTTGTCCAGAAGCCGCGCCGCGAATGGCGAAAAGGAAACATCGACATCCTCAACGCCGCCAAATGGCTGTCATCCCTGTCGGCATGATTAATAATTGAATAATCGGGGACAGCCGCTGATAACGCCTAATTCTCTTGACAAACAAAAATTTCAGCACTATACGGCCATTACATCCATCGTCAGTGTTCAACCCTTTTAGTCGGCGGTCGTGCCGTTTCGTTTGTGATGCAATTTTGAGGTGCAATGATGAAAACAGTCAAAACCTTTGTTCTGTTTGTCCTCCTGCTCATCCCCGCCATGCATGCTCATGCCTGGCAATGGCCCGACACGGGGCAGACGAAATGCTACAACAACTCCGTCGAGATTTCCTGCCCGGCGCCCGGAGAACCCTTTTACGGCCAGGATGCCCAGTATCAGGGGCCGCCCCGTTCCTACACCAAACTGGGGCACGGCGGGGCGAGCCTGAGCGATTCGGCGACGCAGGAAAACGGCTGGCTCATGACGAGGGACAACGTGACGGGGCTGATCTGGGAGATGAAGACCGATGACGGCGCCATCCACGACAAGGACAAGACCTTCACCTGGTGCGATAAAAACTCCGCCACCAACGGCGGCGACCAGGGGACATGCGGCAGCGGCACGGGAAATGCCGCCACGGACACGGAGGCCTTCATCGACGCCCTGAACGACGCCCATTTCGGCGGCTTCAGCGACTGGCGGCTGCCCGGAATCAAGGAGCTGCTCTCCCTTGTCAACCTCTCCATCCCCTACCCGGGGCCGACCATTGACGCTGCCTGGTTCCCGCATACAGTGTCGGCCTATTATTGGTCGTCCACTACC
>JAHYJE010000034.1 GCA_019429105.1 Syntrophobacterales bacterium | reverse complement strand
CTCTCACATTCTGTCATTCCCGCAATGATTTTAAGCGGGAAAACGAAGTTTAATGTTCATAATCTGGTTCTAACTGCTTGAAAAACCGTATTCCCGATAGAAGCATTGTGTACATTAAGCTCCGCTTCCGGGAATGACAAATAGTTTTGCAATTGGCTCAATAATGCAGGCATTTTCACTAAACTTTAACAGAAGGAGATTTCAAATGAAAGATGTTGTAATCGTAAATGGGGCAAGAACGGCAGTCGGCAGTTTCGGCGGCTCGCTCAAGGGCGTCAAGGCAGTCGATCTGGGGGCGCTGGTCATCAAGGAGGCCATCAAAAGGGCCGGTCTCCGGCCTGATCTGGGCGCGGAGATAAATTCTTATCGTCCTGACGTTTTCAAGGATATCAAACAGACAGAATTTCAAAAGAAGTTCTACGATTATTCCGAGGATGCCCAGCCGGTCTATTTCGACGAGTGCATCATGGGAAACGCCCTGACCGGCGGCCAGGGGCAGAATCCGGGCCGTCAGGCGGCGATCTACGCGGGCCTCCCCGAGGAGACCAACGCCATCACCGTCAACAAGGTGTGCGCCTCCGGCATGAAGTCGGTCTCTCTTGCCGCGCAGGCAATCAAGGCGGGCGATGCGGAGATAATCGTCGCCGGCGGCATGGAAAACATGTCCAACGCCCCGTTTGCCCTCCCCGACGCGCGCTGGGGATACCGGATGAGCATGCCGTTTGGACAGATGGTTGATCTGACCGTTTTCGACGGGCTCTTCGAGATCTTCCACGGCTATCACATGGGCATCACCGCCGAAAACATCGCCTCTTTGTACAAAATCAGCCGGCAGGAGCAGGATGAACTGGCGCTTTTGAGCCATCAGCGGGCAATGGCGGCGATCGCCAGCGGCGCCACGGCCGACGAAATCGTCCCGGTCGTGATTCCGCAGAAAAAGGGACAGCCGGTTGTCTTCGCCAAGGATGAACGCCCGATGGAGACATCCCTCGAGAAAATGGCCAAGCTTGCCCCCGCCTTCAAGAAGGACGGGGGAACGGTAACCGCCGGGAACGCCTCCGGGATCAACGACGGCGCCGCGGCCCTCGTTGTAATGTCTGCCGACAAGGCGAAGGAACTCGGACTCAAGCCGCTGGCAAGGATCAAGGGCTACGCCGCAGGCGGCGTTGATACGGCCTACATGGGGCTGGGGCCGGTCCCCGCGACCAGGAAGGTGATGGCAAAGCTCGGCCTGACAATCAAGGATTTTGACATAATCGAGCTCAACGAAGCCTTTGCCAGTCAGGCCATCGCCTGCATGCGGGAGCTGAAGATAACGACGGACAACTGCAATCTGAACGGCAGCGGCATCTCGATCGGTCATCCGGTCGGCTGCACCGGCGCCCGGATCATCTACAGCCTCGCGATGCAGTTGCAGAAGAAAAACCTCCATCTCGGTCTTGCCACGTTATGCATCGGCGGCGGCCAGGGAATGGCCATCGTCCTCGAGCGGGTTTAAAAAGGGGGACATAATACTATTAATAGCCGGGCCTCATCCCGAAAAAAGGGGTTTGTGTCCTTACCAAAAAAGGAGGAAAGGCAGTGGACTACAAAAACATTCTTTTTACCGTCGAAGCCGGAGTGGCAACCCTGGTTTTCAACCGCCCGAAGGCGCTCAACGCGATGAATTCCGAGACGCTGGGCGAACTTCTCGACGCCGTCAACCAATGCAGGGCCGATGAAGCGATCAAGGTTCTCGTCCTCACCGGTTCCGGCGAAAAGGCGTTTGTCGCCGGGGCCGATATTTCGCAAATGCAGAATTTCCGTCCGCAGGAAACGATCACCTTTATGGAGCTGGGGCACGAAACCCTCCGGCAGCTGGAGACCATGCCGAAGCCGGTAATCGCCGCGGTGAACGGCTTCGCCCTCGGCGGCGGCACGGAGATATCGCTTGCTTGCGACTTTCGGTTCGCGTCGGAAAAGGCGATCTTCGGCCAGCCGGAGATCTTGATCGGGATCATTCCCGGCTGGGGCGGCACCCAGCGGCTTCCCCGCCTCATCGGCCTCGGCCGGGCCAAGGAGCTGATCATGTCCGGGGAACAGATCAGCGCCGCCCGCGCCTATGAACTCGGCCTTGTAAACCGCGTCTTTGCACCGGACGCGCTTCTTCCCGAAACACAGAAGTTTGCCCGCAAGCTTGCCGGGATGCCCGGGTTTGCCCTCAAGATGATAAAACACAGCATCAATTTCGGCTACGATCTGGCGCTTGACAACGCCTGCCGCCTCGAGGTGGAATGCTGCGCCCAGTGCTTCAGCACCGACGACCAGAAGGAAGGCATGACCGCCTTCCTCGAAAAGAGAAAACCTGTTTTCACTGGAAAATAGGGACAGAGCCCTATTTCCTGATTTTCCCGGAAAGAATAGGGGCTCTGTCCCTCATAAAAGGAGAATGCTATGAACTTTGCACCAACGGATGAACAGAAAATGGTTCGGGACATGGTCCGGAAATTCGCCGAGGACAACATCCGGCCCGTCGCGGCGGAGCTTGATCGGACGCACCGCCACCCCGAGGAGATCTGCCGCAAACTGGGAGAGATGGGGATTATGGGGGTCGCCGTACCGACGGAATACGGCGGCGCCGGGATGGACAACGTGACTTACGTAATGGCCCTGATCGAAATCTCGAAGGCCTGCGCAAGCGTCGGGGTGATCACCTCGGTCAACAACTCCCTCTACGGCTATCCGGTAAAGACATTCGGCACGGAGGAACAGAAAAATAGATACCTCACCCCCGTCGCGAGCGGAAAGGTTGAGGGCTGCTACGGACTTACGGAATCATCCGCCGGCTCCGACGCCGCCGCCCTCAAATGCCGGGCCGAGCTGAAGGGCGACCGCTACGTCGTAAACGGGGCCAAGATGTTCATCACCAACGGCAATGTCGCCGACTACTGCGTCCTCGCGGCGACAACCGACCCTTCGGTCGGCTACAAGGCGATCATCAATCTGATCGTCGATCTGAAAAACACCCCCGGCTTTCATGTCGGCAAAATCGAGGAAAAGATGGGAATCCTCGCCTCCGGCACGGCGGAGCTCGTCTTCGAGGATGCCGAAGTGCCAGCGGAAAACCTCCTCGGCAAACCCGGGCAGGGCTTCAGACAGATGCTCTCCGGCCTCGATGCAGGCAGGATCGGCATCGGGGCCCAGGCCTGCGGAATCGGCCGGGCGGCCCTTGACGACGCCCTTGCCTATGCCAAGGAAAGGGTTCAGTTCGGCAAACCGATTGCCACTTTTCAGGCGATCCAGTTCAAGCTCGCCGACATGGCGACCGAGCTCGACGCAGCGGAGTTGATGCTGCTGCGGGCCGCCTGGCTCGAAGACAACGGCCTCGATTTTGAAAAAGAGGCGGCAATGGCCAAGTACTACGCCTCGGATGTCGCGATGAAGGCGGCAATCGAAGGGGTGCAGATCTTCGGCGGCTATGGCTACATCAAGGAATACCCGGCGGAGCGCCACATGCGCGACGCCAAGATCTGCCAGATTTACGAGGGGACAAACGAGATTCAGCGGGTCGTCGTCTCCCGGAAGCTTTTGGGAATGAGGTAAAAAAACAATCCCCCCTGGGATAACAACGCACTCCCTCCCCTTCAAGGGGAGGGAGTGCTATCTGGGGGTTTATGTCTCCGGCAGCGCACATACATCCGCCGGCGGTTCTTTTTCCTCCAGCCCCATCGCCTCCCAGACAATCTCCGCGATGTCGAGCGCCACAATGTCCTCTTCCTTTTTGCGATCCTTCAGCCCGTCGGAGAGCATCGTCTGGCAGAAGGGGCAAGCCAGCGCCACGCCGGATACGCCTGCGGCGATCGCCTGATCGGTGCGCATATTGTTGATCCGCTCGCCGATATCCTCTTCCATCCACATCCGCCCGCCCCCCGCGCCGCAGCAGAAGCTGCGCTCCCGGTTCCGCTCCATCTCGGCCAGCGTCAACCCCGGCACCGTCTTCAGAATTCCCCGCGGCTGCTCATAGAGCCCGTTGTAACGCCCGAGGAAACAGGAATCGTGGTAGGCAAAGAGCTTATTTACCGGTTTTTTAAGGGTGATTTTACCTTTGTGGAGTAAATCGGCAATGATCTCGGTATGGTGAAAGACCTCAAAATTGCCGCCAAAGTTTTTATATTCCTTTTTCAGGATGTTGTAGCCATGCGGGCAGGTGGCAATGATCTTTTTTACATTGTAGCCGTTCATCACCTCGATATTCGCCTGCGCCAGGCTCTGGTACAGATATTCGTTCCCGCCGCGCATTGCGGAATCGCCGCAGCAACCCTCCTCCGTTCCCAGAATCCCGAAGCTGACCCCCGCGGTCTGCATGATTTTAGCAAAAGCCATCGCGGTTTTCTTCCCGCGATCGTCAAACGAACCGGCGCAACCGACATAGTACAGATACTCGACGTTGGGATCGTCCGCCAGCGTTTTCACCCCCACTTCCTTCGCCCAGTCGCCGCGCAGATGGGAGCCCATTCCCCACGGATTGGAGTTGTTTTCCATGTTCCGGAAGGTAAGCTGCAGCTCCGGCGCGAACTCCGCCTCGGTGAGCACCTTGTACTGACGCAATTCAACGATCTTGGGAACATGTTCCACATAAACCGGACAGACTTCCTGACAGGCCATGCAGTTGGTGCAGGCCCACAGGGCATGCTCTTCCAGACTTTTCCCGACGATCGCCTCTCCCTGTCTTTCCTCCGCCGGAAGCTCCAGCAGTCTCGCCCCCTCGCTCCAGAGGTGCGCCTTCAACTCCTGGGTCATCTTCCGGGGCGAAAGCGGCTTTCCCGAGAGGTGAGCCGGGCAGACATCCTGACACCGCCCGCAGTTCGTACAGGCCTCGAGATCCAGAAGCTGTTTCCAGTTGAACTCGCGCAACTCCTTTACCCCGAAGCTTTCGGCATTTTCATCCTCGAAATTGGTGATCGGCGCCAGCGCCCCTTTCGGCTTCAGCGAGCGGTAATAGATATTGATGGGCGACAAAAACATGTGCTGAAGGCGTGTCCGGCTGAACATGATGAAGGTAAAAAGCGCCAGCGCCGGCAGCATGTGGATCAGGGTGCGATGCCAGATCAAGAGCTCGTTCAGCGGGGTGCTCGGCAGGATCAGCGCGATTTTGGAAAGGGGATAGCTTACCGGCGCCCAGAAAAGCCAGTTCGGCGGCAGGGCGGCGCCGACAGCGGTGATCCGGTAGGCCTTGACAAAATAACCGGTGAGGATCAGCGTAAGACCCCAGACAAGGATCAGCGTATTGTCAGGCTTCGTTTCGAGGCGCTCCGGCTTGAGGATGTAGCGACGGTAAACCGCCATCAGCCCGCCCGCGATCAGTATCAGACCGCCGATCTCGGCAACGAAGGAGGCGAACAGAAAGATTCCCTGCGGGGGGTTTGTCAAGCCGGTGAGGAATGAAAACAGGCGGGTAATCTTCCCCGCAAAAAGCAGGATCGCCCCCCAGAAGATCAGAAAGTGCATCGTGCCGGGATAGGCCTCGCCGCCAATCCGGCCATTGGCCAACATTACCCGGAGCATCTCCTTCATGCGGACTGACCCCTGATCGGAACGGTCTTCATCAGTGCCGAGATGCCAGAGACGGATATGCTGCCACCTGAAACCCTTGACATAAGCCGCTGCCAAACCGGCAAACAACACCAGGAAGGCAATGATGACCGGCATAAAAACCTTCATTATATAAACTTCCTGACGTTCCCAAAAAAGCCTGTAGAGAGAATCCATCTTACAACCCTCAATAATTTAGATGTGCCCAACCACCCGGGGATAAAATGTAATCAGGTGCGCCACAAAGAAGGTCAGCGCGATGCAAACCACGATTACCACCATCAACCTTATAAAATCAGAGTACTTTTCGTCCAGACCGTAGTCAAAAAGGGCATCCCTTGCCCCATTGACGATGGAGTAGATAAGCCCCGTCAGTACAGCTACTTCCAAGATAATTGCCAATCCCCTGAAAAGCGTCAGTGTTCCCATCGGTTTTTCCTCTAATTGCAATGAACTCGAGGCAATTGCAAAACTCTCACATTCTGTCATTCCCGCAATGATTTTAAGCGGGAATCTGGTTCTAACTGCTTGAAAAACCGTATTCCCGATAGAAGCATTGTGTACATTAAGCTCCGCTTTCGGGAATGACAAATAGTTTTGCAATTGGCTCAACTCGTAAAAACAAGGGGGCAGCCATGAACGCACCCCTTACCCAAAACATTTTCTCGCCTCGGTATCAATTCAGTATGTTCATGGCGATCTGCCTTTCCATCCTGCATTCGGGGCACAGGCCGAAGGGTATTTCCCCTGTACCCGCCGCCCGGGTCTTCTCCTGCAGATGGCGCACCATCGCCGCGGGAAACATCAGAACCCCGCACTCGCTGCACCGGGTCATCTCGTCCTCAAAAACAATGCGTTTATCATCTCTGACGCCTTGTTCCGGGGTATTTTCCAGCGTCAGGCATTTTTCCGGGCAGGCCGTTTCGCAGTCTCCGCAGGCAGTACAGAGAGCGTCGGTGAAAACAAGCCTGTAGTTTTCCTCGTCGTCGTCCGTTATAACCGCCAGCGCTGATTGTTCGCAGCGCAGGGCGCAAAGACCGCATCCGGTGCATTTCTCTCCGTCGATCACCGGGAAAACTTTCTGTTTTGCCCAGGCGCCCAGGAGCAGCTCCCGGCGGCTCAGCTTTTCACCACCAACCCCCACCCTGACCCTCCCCCTGCCAGGGGGAGGGAATTTTTTCTTGTTTACGCCTGCCTCCTCCGTCGTCAAGGGGGGAGGGAATTGTTTCTTGTTCATGCCTGCCTCCTCCGCCGTCAAGGGGGGAGGGAATTGTTTTTTTTTCACGCCTGCCTCCTCCGTCGTCAAAGGGGGAGGGAATTGTTTTTTGTTCACGCCTGCCTCCTCCGTCGTCAAGGGGGGAGGGAATTGTTTTTTGTTCACGCCTTTTCACCTTCGTCATTGGTAACGGGGAGCAGCTCCAAATTTTTCAGCCCCATGATGAAAATCAGCCCCATCAGCGCAAAGATCCCGACCGAAACCATCATTTCTACCGGTGAGGGGAAAAATGTCCCCGCCATGCCCCAGGTGCCTTCGATCTGGCCCGGATAAAGCGGCAGCGGCTGGGCCGTCCCCGGCACCACCAGGGCAAAACGCTCGCCGAAGATGCCGACGACCACGAAAAATGCAGCCGCGAGAACCCATTTCAGCGACTTGCACGTGCGGGGATTTATTAAAATAATCATGGGGATCACATAGGCGCAGACGATTTGCAGCCCCCAGAATATCCAGGCAAACGGCCCCGTCAAAAGCCAGATCACCGCGTCGCGGTGCGGCGGGTAAAAATGGGTCAGCTTGTCAATAAAAACCAGCAGCGTCAAAAAGGCGATCAAGGCCAACAGCAGGCGGCTCAACTGAAAAATGATCGCCTGATCGTACTTCCGCCCGGTAAACTTGAAGACAAAATATATTGCCAGGATGAGGAGCGCCAGACCGGAGACCATCGCCGCCGACAGAAACTCCAGGGGCTTGATCGGGGAGTAGAAGATGGGACGGGTCGCAATGAAGCCGAAAATCGCCCCTGTGCCCATGTGCACCAGCGAAGCCCAGCTTACCGCGACAATCCCCATGATTTTTGTGACTTTCTTGTTCTCGGCAAAGATAAAGCTCAGGTAGATTAGGCTGATCAGGAAATAGCCGCCATAGAGAATCCCGTTGATCGCGAACATCGAACGCATGTTGTTCATCACGAAAAACGCGAAAAGACGCCAGCTCTTCTCCGGCCTGCCCAGGTCGAGGACGATGCCAAGCATCGCCCCGAGGATCAAGACCAGCGCCATAAAGACCGCCAGCCGCGCGATCGGCCGGTACTGCTCTTTTCCGAAGACATAGGTCAAGGAAGAGAGGATAAGGGAGCCGGCGCTCAGACCGATCAGATAAATCGCGAGGATGATCGGCATCCCCCAGGGTACGACGCTGGAGGAGCCAAGCGTGTTATGCCCCACTATGTACATGATAAAGAACCCGGCAACCCCGACTAAGCACAGGGCAATCAGCACCCATTGCAGTATCGCAAAATTACCTGACCGGCCTTCCATCTTGCTGAATGCTAATTTTTGCACATTAGACTCCGTATTCATCGGAAACGACCTCATTTAGGTAAATAATAGACTTTGGGGTGCGTGGAGAGCTCCTCCCTGAGCTGGAAGCTGTCCCGCGACGCCAGCGTTCGGGACACGTTGCTTTTGGGATCGTCCATATCTCCGAAAATCCGCGCCCCGGAGGGACAGGCCTCAACGCACGCGGGAACGACCTCCGTGCCGATCTTCTTCCCCTCTTTCAGACCCTGATCGATGCGGTGGAAACAGAAGGTGCACTTCTCAACCACGCCGTGGGTTCTGGTCGGAAACGGCCAGGGGCCCCATGATTTGCGATCGGGCGGAAGGTCGTGACGGGAGTACTCCTTTTCTTCCTGCTCCTTGCCATTGAAGTTCCGGGCCCCGTAAGGACAGGCGACGATGCAGTACTTGCAGCCTATGCATCTTCTGAAATCCTGCACGATGATTCCGTCCGCCCTTCGATACGTGGCCTCCGCAGGACATACCGTCACGCAGGGGGCCTTATCGCAATGCATGCAGGGCATCGGGATCAGTTCCGTTTTTACCGAGGGGTACCTGCCGCTGGTCGCGGCGATCATCTTGTTCCAGAAAAAATCCCTGCGCTCCTGCTGCTCCTCGGGCGAACCATGCGGGACATTGTTTTCCGCCTTGCAGGCGACCGTGCATGCCTGACAGCCGACACACTTGTCCAGATCAATTACCATTCCCCACCGTGGCATACTTTCAGCTCCTTATCTTAAGCCTTGTAAACCTTGACCCTCGTGTTGAAGAAGGCGGACTGGCCGCTCAAAGAGTCATAATCCAACCCTGTTATTTCATTGGGATTAACGCCAATGCCCGTTTGCCATTTGCCGTAGGACCAGTGGCCCTGGCCGGTCGCCATCGCCACCACCTCCGGATGGATTCCCTCGGAAAATTTGACCTTTGCCCGGATTTTGCCGGCGGCGGACTCCACCCAGACAAAGCCGCCGTTTTTAAGCCCCAGCTTCTTGGCCGTGTCCGTGTTCATCTCGGCGAAAACCTGCCAGCCCACCCCGCACATCGGCAGAAACGCCTCCTGCGCCCACGGGTAATTCTGGCTGCCGTTTTCGACAACCATCAAGGGCTGGTAGGGAAGCAGCACGAGGGGAAAGGCGGATGCCTCTCCTATGAACTTCGGCGCCGCGTAATGGGGCAGGAAGCTCAAGTCGCCCGCCGCCAGTTGCTTCGCGGCAAAAAGCGCCTTCATATTCCCCGAATAAAACTCGAATTTTTTGGAAGGGGTGGCGAACAGCCGCTCATATTTGCGATACTCGTAATCATTCCCGATCCATACCCCCGTCTCGACAAACTCTTTCCAGGACAGAAGCGACGCGGTGCGGTATTTTACAAACCCCTCGGCGTTGTCGCCGAGGCCGACAAAGGCATTGGCGACAACGCCGCCGGTCTTTTTGGCGATTTCAAAAATTACCTCAGGAATCGGCCTGTTCTTACCCCGTCGGGGGATAACGGGCTGCTTGAGTTTCAACTCCGCAAAACCGGAACCGGGAGGCGAAAAATCATACGCCCACTCTTCAAGATAGGTCGTGGCCGGCAGAATGAGATCGGCAGCGAACGCCATTTCGCTTACGAACGGGGCTATATGAACGTAAAACGGGATTTTCCCGAGCGCTTCGTCCCATTTTTCCATCCCCGGGGCAAGCATATTGAAGTTGCTGTTGAAGCCGATCGCCATCTCCACCGGGTACGGTTCGCCCTTGAGCAGCGACTCCGGAATCTGGTTCGTCACCACCTCGGCCAGGGGATATTTTGCGGTTTTTCGTAAATCCAGGGCCGGCTGGCTTTTGCCCTTCTTCACGATTCCATCCTCGGCGATCCCGGGCAGCGGCGAGAATTTGACGCCTTCCTGGTAGATAACGCCGCCCGGGACATCAATGCTCCCGACCAGGGCGTTCAGACAGGCAATCGCGTAGGCGGTGTACGAACCGTTCGTCCAGTCAACCGCTTCCCTGCCGCCGATGGCGATTGCCGGCCTTGTCCCGGCAAACTCCCTTGCCATTTTGCGGATGTCGTCTGCGTCAACGCCGGTAATTTTTGCAACCTCCTCCGGGCTGTACTCGTCGAGCGCCAGTTTTCGGTAGGCGTCAAACCCTGCCGTCCAGCGGCTCACAAAAGCGCTGTCGTAGAGATTTTCCCGAATGATAACATGAGCCAGGGCCATCGCCAGGGCGGCGTCCGTACCGGGATTGATCGGCGCCCACCAATCGGCTTTAGCCGCGGTCAGCGAATAGCGGGGATTGATAACGACGATTTTGGTGCGGTTCGGCTTTTCCCTGCGCATCTTGCCCCATTTGCGGAGCAGCCGGGCCAGTGGCCGGGACGACTCCAGGATGTCCGCTCCGAAGGCGAGGATGTAGTTTGTGTTGTCAAGGTCGTAGGCTGCATCGCCGTAACGGCCGTCAGCCATCCAGTTGCCCGCCTTGAGCGTCTCCGCCTCGAGCGCGTCTCCGGAAACGAGATTGGGCGTTCCGTAGGCCTCCGCAAAGCGGGCGATCAGATCCTCGCTGCTTCTCGTATTAAGACCACTGAAAAGCAGGAGCTTGTGCGGCTCCTCCTTCTGCCGGATCGCCTGGAGACGTCTAACAATTTCATCGAGGGCCTCCTCCCAGGAAACGGGCGCCCATTTAGGATCAACCCCCTTTCCCTTTTGGGCATTTGTCCTCTTCAACGGAGAATTGATCCGCCCCTGATCGTAGAGCACCTGCAGCCCCACGTAGGCGCGGGGGCACACCTTGCCTTCCGAAACGCGGGAAAGCGGGTTTCCGGTGATCTTGACCGCCTTGCCGCCCGTCACCCGCACCTTGATTGCGCAGCGGGCGGGACAGTTGATGCAGGAGGTGTTGATCCATTTTTCGTCAAGCGGCGCGGCAGCGCCCGGGGGAACCGGATCAGAGGAGTGGGTAATGGCGGGTCCCAGTACCTGACCGGCCCCGATGGCGGCGCCGGTCAAAGCCGACAGCTTGATGAAGGTTCTTCTGTCAAATTTTAATCCGCCTGGCTTTTTCTGACTGACAGCATCTTCGCTTTTCATTTGATATTCCTCGGAAATCCCAGGATTAGAAACCCTTCCCCGTTGGGGTGGCGGGGCAAGTAATGCATCTGTTGGTCAATACCCCCACCCTGACCCTCCCCCTGTCAGGGGGAGGGAAGTAAGGGAAGGGCTCCCCCTTCACCATCCAGGGGGAGGGAAGTAAGGGAAGGGCTCCCCCTTCACCATCCAAGGGGAGGGAATTCATTGGCTGCGCAAGCAGTTCCTTGCACGCATCAACGGCTTACGCAGTTTTCGAACCATTAGGGAACTAACTGGTTACGCAAGCAGTTCCTTGCACGCCTTCGTCAGTTCCGGCACCACCTTGAAGAGGTCATCGACGATGCCGTAGTCGGCGCGGGCAAAGATCGGCGCCTCGGCATCCTTGTTGATCGCCACTATGACCTTGGAGGAGCCCATTCCGGCCAGATGCTGGATCGCCCCGGAAATGCCGCAGGCGACATAAAGATTCGGAGAGACGATCTTGCCGGTCTGGCCTACCTGATCGGTCTGCGGTCTCCAGCCGGCGTCCACCGCCGCGCGGGAGGCCCCGACCGTGGCGCCGAGAACATTCGCCAGTTCCTCAATAATTACGTAATTCTCCGGGCCCTTCATCCCGCGGCCGCCGGAGACGATGATGGTTGCCTCCGTCAGATCGACCTTGCCGCTCGCATCCTTCTGCACCTCCAGCACCCTGGTTTTTTGCTTGGCTGCATCCAGGGCCGGGTCAAATTTCACGATCTCCCCGGCCTTCGGATTCTCAACGGCGGGAAAAACGTTCGGCCGGAGAGTGGCCATCTGCGGAAAAGAAGAAATCGCCACCTCGCCGAAGCACTTGCCGGCATACATCGGCCTCGTCAAAAGCAGCTTGCCGTCCACGATCTTCGCGCCGACGCAGTCCGTCCCCATGCCGGTGGCGAGTTTTCCCACCAGGCGCGCGGAGAGGTCCCTCCCCTGGGTCGAAGCGCCGAGCAGCAGGATCGACGGATCGTTTTCCTTGACAATCTTCGCTACCGCCGCCGAATGGGCGTCGGTCGTGTAGGGTTCGAGCTCGGGCGCATCCGCCACAAAAACCTTGTCAACTCCGTACTTCGCCAACTGTCCGGCGATCCCCTCAATCCCCGAGCCGCAGAGAACCGCGCCTACCTCTTCTCCCAGCTCGTCCGCCAGCCTCCTGGCCGTGCTGGCCAATTCAAAGCTGATCTTGCGGAGGGCGCCGTCCCTCTGCTCTGCAACAATCCATACCCCTTTTGCCATATTTCCATCCTCCATTTATTAGGAAAATTAAATAACCTTCGCCTCTTCCCGCAGCAGTCGGGCCAGTTCCTTTGCCTTCGCCGCCGGATCGTCCCCGCAGACTATCTTCCCCGCGGCGCGCGCCGGCGGAGGCACAAATTTGACAACCTTCGCGTTTGCCGCAGGCGTTACGCCCAGGGCGGCGGCATCTTTCACGTCAACCGGCTTCTTTTTCGCCTTCATGATCCCGGGAAGCGAGGCGTAGCGCGGTTCGTTGAGCCCCTTCTGGGCGGTAACAAGACAGGGGAGTTTTGCCTCGATCAGCAACTGCGCCCCTTCAATCGGCCGGATGACCTTGATGGCCCCGTCGGCATAATCAAGTTTTGTAATAATCGAAACCTGCGGAATATCAAGAAGATCCGCCAGAATCGCGCCCACCTGCCCCTGGTCGCCGTCAATCGCCCGCTGTCCGCAGAAGATGATGTCCGGATTGAGATCCTTTAGCGCCGCGGCCAGCGCGGAGGCCGTCGTATAGGCATCAGCCCCGTCAAAAGCCGGGTCGGAGATATGAATCCCCTTGTCCGCACCCATCGCGAGGGCTGTGCGGATCGTTTCCATCACCCGCGCCGGTCCCAAGGAGATTACGGTAACCTCGCCGCCGTTTTTCTCCTTCAGACGGAGGGCCTCTTCCACCCCGTATTCGTCATAGGGGTTCATGACCCATTTGATGCCGCCCTCCTCAATGCCTGAACCGTCGGCCTTTACCCTGATCTGCGCTTCCGTATCCGGAACCTGTTTTACACATGCAACAATATTCACATTCTCCTCCTTTTTGTGACGCATCGGGACAACCGTCGTCGTCCTTTCGTGCATCCTCTAAAAAATTAGTTGCTACCTCTTGAGGCAATTGCAAAACTCTCACATTCTGTCATTCCCGCAATGATTTTAAGCGGGAAAACGAAGTTTAATGTTCATAATCTGGTTCTAACTGCTTGAAAAACCGTATTCCCGATAGAAGCATTGTGTACATTAAGCTCCGCTTTCGGGAATGACAAATAGTTTTGCAATTGGCTCTCCTAATTTATTTTACATTTAAACACAATCGATTTGCGTCCCGCCTGTTTCACCCCCAACACTTCTACAGCCTGTTCTTGATCAGATCATTGACGACCGCCGGATCCGCTAGCGTGCTGGTATCGCCGAGGTCCCCGATCTCGTTGGCGGCGACCTTCTTCAAAATCCGCCGCATGATCTTGCCGCTCCGGGTCTTCGGAAGCCCGTCCGCCCACTGGAGCTTCTCCGGCGTCGCTATGGGGCCGATGACATTGCGCACATGCACGACCAGTTCCTTTTTCAGCTCGTCCGATTTCTCTATTCCCGCCTTCAAGGTCACATACGCGTAAATAGACTGCCCCTTGATCTCGTGCGGATAACCGACGACGGCGGACTCGGCGACCTTCTCGTGGGAGTTGAGCGCCGCCTCCACCTCGGCGGTTCCCATCCGGTGGCCGGAGACGTTGATCACGTCGTCAATGCGCCCGGTAATCCGGTAATAGCCGTCCTCGTCCCGAAGCGCGCCGTCCCCGGCGAAATAGTAGCCGGGAAAAGATTCAAAGTAGGTCGCTTCGTACTTCTTGTGATCGCCGTAGATTGTCCGGGTGATGCCGGGCCAGGGCCGCTTGATGCAAAGAGCGCCGCGGGCGACCGTTTCCTTGAGTTCCGCGCCGCTGGTGTCGTCAACCAGGGCGGGAACCACCCCCATGATCGGCAGCGTCGCCATCGCCGGCTTGATCGGGATCGCGCCGGGCAAAGGAAAGATCATGAAGCCGCCCGTTTCCGTCTGCCACCAGGTATCGACAATCGGGCAGAGCCCCTGGCCGATGACGTTGTAATACCAGAGCCACGCCTCCGGATTGAGCGGTTCGCCGACCGAGCCGAGAATCCTGAGCGACGACAGGTCAATCCCTTCCACCCACTGGTTTCCTTCCCGGGCAATCGCGCGGATCGCCGTGGGCGCCGTGTAGAACTTCGTCACCCGGTATTTTTCGACGATCTGCCAGAAGCGGCTGTAGGTCGGGTAGTTGGGAACCCCCTCGAACATCAGCGACGTGCCGCCGTTGCACAGGGGGCCGTAGAGAACGTAGCTGTGACCGGTCACCCAGCCGATGTCGGCGGTGCACCACCAGATGTCGTTTTCATTGATGTCGAAGCCCAGTTTATGGGTGTAGGCGATAAAAAGCAGATAGCCGGCGGTGGTGTGGAGCGCGCCCTTCGGCTTGCCGGTGGAACCGGAGGTATAGAGGATAAAGAGTGGATCCTCGGCGTCCATCCATTCCGGTTCGCAGACGTCGGAGACCTGCTCCATCTCCTCGTGCCACCACAGATCGCGGCCGGGCGTCCAGTCGATTTTTCCCAGTCGCTCGCCGACCCTCTTTACCACGATCACATGCTCGACCGACGGGCATTCCGCAAGCGCGGTATCGGCGTCTTTTTTCTGCGGAACGGCCTTCGCCCCGCGAAACGAACCGTCGCAGACGATCAGGATTTTCGCCAGCGAATCCTTGATCCGGACGGCCAGGGCGTCGGGGCTGAAGCCGCCGAAGACGACGGTGTGAATCGCACCGATCCGGGAGCAGGCCAGCATCGCGATTCCCGCTTCGGGGACCATCGGCATGTAGATGCACACCCGGTCTCCCTTTTTAACCCCTCGTGATTTAAGGACATTGGCGAATTTCGAGACCTCCCGATGGAGCTCCCGGTAGGTTATTTTCCGCTCCTCCCCCGGCTCGTTACCGACCCACAAAAGCGCGGTCTTATCGCCCTTTTTTTCGAGGTGGCGGTCAAGACAGTTGTAAGAAACATTCAGCTTCGCGCCGGCGAAATACTTGACGCTGATCGGCCCCTTGCGGATGTCGAAATTGTAATCCTCAACCTTCTCCCACTTTTTAAAAAAGGACAGATATTCATCGGCCTGTTTCGCCCAGAAGGCGGGAGGATCACTGAGAAATTCCCGGTAGAGCGCCTCGTATTCCTCCCTGCTTTTGATATACGATGCTTCCGTAACCCTTGCCGACGGTGGATAAACCTGCTCCAACTGTGTTTTTTTCGCTTCTTCCATGGCATCCTCCTATATAAAAGGTTGTACCAGACGACAGCGTTTTGTCAAAAACACGCCCCGGAAATTCCCGGTCGCCCCACGCCCTCCCCGACCGAGGTAAGTTTTTACGTCCCCTGACAGTCAAACGAAATCACTGTTGCATGGCGCTTCAGCGACCATGAACGACAGTCACTATTTGACCATAAGTCAGAAACACGCCCTATCGGCATTATCTCAAGGTACAGCCGATGTCAAGAAATATTTCCTCCCGCAACTGCGCTTCGACGACGCCGGTTCACGCGCAGGCTGTCACGCCGGGGCAAACGAAAAATGTCGGCCTGACTCCTCGGAAAAAATGTGTCTCTTTTGACACACCAGCCGCATCCGCCATGGCAACACCCCACTTTCGGGCTGCACGGGCCTGTTTTTGTTTTTGCCGGAGGAGCGCCCTTCAGGAAAGGGCACTTGCGAAGACGAAGGCAGTAAATACGAGTGGTTCCGGACAAATACCCGGCCCGCTTGCCGGCTTCTTTCCGGATTTTTGTGCACCGCCGCGGGGCTATTGGCATGTCTGTTGCTTGCTGCCTCTGCTGCTGCACACGCGGAAGGTTTCACCCGGCGCTTATTCGGGCTTGACAATGCCGCAAGGCAGTGGTAGCTTTCGCGCAAATTGTATCAGACCATCAGGAAAGGAGGGAAAGCCCCGAGGATTTTTGAAAAAGCGGTTTTTAAAAGGGATTTTTCATCCCCCGCCGGCTGCGGAACCGGCTGAAGAGAAGACCGCGGCAGTAGAGGCGCAGCGTGTGCCTTTATTGAACTTCTCCCCATGCCCGTGGGGATAAACAAACAACATTCAGGAGGAAAAAATGAAGAAGTTATTTGCAGCAATCCTCGCCCTCGGCCTGATCGTGGCCGTAAGCGGGACCGCGTCCGCCGTGGACGTAAAGTTCGGCGGGTCGTACTATGTGGTTGGCGTCTATGACGACAACCCCAGCCTGGCGGATAGCGATGCTTCCTATTCACGCGCCTATATGTTCCAGAGAATCAGGCTCCAGCCGGTCTTCAAGATCGCCGAAGGCCTGACCTTCACCGCCCGGATGGACGCGATGGAAGGGAACTGGAACGTTGATCGGTCCAAGTTTAAATCAGGTGGAGGAAATACAGGCTTTGACTGGGAACGCGGCTATGTGACGTTCAACTCTGGCATCGGCAAGTTCGATGTCGGTTACCAGGCAGCCGGCGCCTGGGGTATTGACTGGGCCGACAGTGGAACAACCCGCCCGAGAGTCAAGCTGACCACCAAAGTCGGCCCGATGATCCTGGTCGCGATCTATGAAAAGCATGTCGAGAACAATGCGTTGGCATTAGTTGACGCCGACATGGACGCCTACTACCTCGCTGCGATCTATCCGTTCAAGGGTGGTTCGGCAGGCCTTCTGTATGGATACATAGACAAGGCTGACAACAGGCCTACACCCGCTGCGTTCAGAACGACCAAGCAGATCCTCTACCCCTACATGAAAGCAACCTTCGGATCCGTTTTTGTTGAAGCCGAACTCAACTACATTTTCGGGAAAAAGGCTGAATTTGATTCGGGTGCAGCCGACATAGATTATGAAGGATGGGGCGCGTTCCTCCGTGCAACGACAAAGGCTGGCCCTGCCGAAGTTGGTGTTCAGCTTGGTTGGTCCAAGGGCGATGATGCCGGTACCAACGACAAGGATGAGACCGGTCCCGGCAAAGGCGCCGACTGGAACCCCGCTTTGATCCTGATGAATGACGACCTGGCTACCTGGTCCGGTGGCGATGTCAACACCGCCGGCAACGCCAATATCAGCACCGGTCTCCAGATTATCAACGTCTTCGCCAATTACAAGGTAACGCCGAAATTCTCGGCGGGCGCCGCCCTGACCTACGCCAAGGCGGATAAGGTCGCCGCTAATTGGGATAAAGACTACGGTCTGGAATTCGACGTCACTGCCGCCTACAAGCTCTACGACAACCTGACCTACATGGTTGGCGCCGGCTATCTGTGGACCGGTGATTACTACAAGAAGGGCGTTGCCGCCGCGAAGGTTGACGACGACTACATCCTGATGAACAAGCTGACCCTGAGCTTCTAAGGGAAGGTTTGTTTAGTTTCACAGGAAAATTTTAGCTTGGCCCCGGGGAGCAATCCCCGGGGTTTTTTAATTGGGGTCAGAGTCATATTAATTTAGAAAACCCGGTGACATAATACAGATTAAAAACCCGGTGACATAATACAGATTATAGGTCGAATTCTTTCCTGATCCGAACAAGAAAACCCGGTGACATAATACAGATTATAGGTCGAATTCTTTCCTGATCCGAACGGTAACTTCCTTTAAAAGCGATGGTTTTATGAACAATGTACTTCGTGACGGTATGCTGCCGAGAATGGACAATACCTCTGCCGGACTTTTTCGCCCCTGTCTGATCGCACGGACAATGATACCGATCGTTCCATGAACCCTGAACCCCATACGTTCGGCAACCATGCGGGCGGAAGCGTCATCTGTAAGAAACAAGGCATCCGAATTGCTCTCCATCAGGATCAGCGAATCCGTTTCGCCGCGATCCAGGGCAAAGATTCTGCACATGGCCTTGAGATGTTCTTCCGCGGGATGCTGGGCGCGTAATACCTGGAACGGCAGTTTCACCGTCAGGGCAATGGGACGGTGTTTTTCGATTTCTTCGACTACGGATAGGGGAAGAATGATTTTATCGAAGTCGGCAAGAAAATCAAGACAGCCGAGTTCGTCCAAATGGATAATGGGGCCGGTATCTCATACGATAGACCCGGGTTCCTCAGTCATCGCCGTGAAGACCCCACTCGACGTCTTCAAGGATATTCTTTTCCATTAATTCCGATTGGTGGGTATCGAGAAAGCGTCGGATTGCTTCCAAAAAAACGTCTTTCTCGTCGCGGTACCATCCCTCGTTCACCAAGGCCACGGCCTTGTTATAGAGTGCCTCGGGCACTTCAGCCTGAACGGTCTTCATCGTAAGACTCCTTGAATTTCTTATTCAACCTGAAACGTCAACTGATCCCTCCAACCTATCCTATCCGTTGGCACTATCCGTTGGCAATGTAATTCACTATGGGTAGTCATCTTACCTGTTAAACCACAATATGCAAGCGATTCTTTAATAATAGGAGTCAGAGTCATATTAAGAAAACCCGGTGACAGAAAACCCGGTGACATAATACAGATTAAAGAAAACCCGGTGACATAATACAGATTATAGGTCGAATTCTTTCCTGATCCGAACGGTAACTTCCTTTAAAAGCGATGGCTTTATGAACAATGTACTTCGTGACGGTATGCTGCCGAGAATGGACTATACCTCTGCCGGACTTTTTCGCCCCTGTCTGATCGCGCGGACAATGATACCGATCGTTCCGTGAACCCTGAACCCCATACGTTCGGCAACCATGCGGGCGGAAGCGTCATCTGTAAGAAACAAGGCATCCGCATTGCTCTCCATCAGGATCAGCGAATCCGTTTCGCCGCGATCCAGGGCAAAGTGTCAGTGGCAGAAGTGCCTGGCCTTCTTCGCCGGTGTGGACCGCACGGTAGGCGACTATGAAGGGCTGAGCGCGGCCCAGCAGTGCCTGCCGAATAACGAGACGCGGGACAAGTTTGCCTCTGAATACATCGTCTTGGGCACGATATAGGAAGCCCTCTCCCCCGACCCGTGCCTCAGCCCTTACGAAAAGGACTACCGCTGGCTGACGCAGGTCTAAGAATCCGTCAAGCCGCCCAGCGGCAACGGCAAGTTGCTTTGGCATTCCCTGGGCGCCAAGACGGTGGACCTCATCAATCAAAATGTCCATGTCGAGTCGGTGCGCGACGATATCGAAACGCTGTTCCTCGATGCGCAGGTGCTGGAAGAAATCCTGGCGGACGCCGACCCTGCCAGGAAAGGCCGCGAGATCGAGATCATGCTGATCGCCCGCCTGCGCCGACACCTGGGCCATGCCAAGTTCGTGGCGCTCGGCGAACGGCTGGAGAAAGTCAAGGAACGCCATGAGCAGGGCTTTCTGACCAGCCTGGAGTTCCTCAAGCAGATCCTCGAAATCGCCAAGGAAGTTCTGGAAGCGGAAAAGGAAACGGATCCGGTAGAGGAACGCGACCGGGCCAAGGAGGTGCTTACCGAGCTCTTCTCCGAGGCCAGGAGCCAGAATACCCACATCATCGTCGAGCGAATCGTTGCCGACATCGATGAAATTGTGAAGAAGGTACGTTTTCCCGATTGGCAACACACGAGCCAGGGCGAACGCTTGGTACAGAAAGAACTCCGCAAGGCGCTGCTCAAGTACAAGCTGCACACAGACCAGGAACTATTCGACCGGGCCTATGCCTACATCCGGCAGTATTATTAGGGACGGCATGAAGGAGGACACATAGACGACGGTCTCAGCCGTCGGTCCTTCTTTTTTCCTCGTCCCTGATTTCCCGGCGCAGGAGTTTTCCTACCTTTGATTTGGGGAGCATGTCCCGGAATTCAATGTACTGGGGGACTTTATAGGCAACGAGATTTTTTCGGCACCACTTGATCAGATCATACCCGGTGATTCCCTTGACGTCCTGCTTGAGAACCACATATGCCTTGATTCTCTCCCCGACCTTCTCATCGGGCACCCCCACCACGCAGGCGCCCACCACCGCATTATGCTCCTGAAGCACGGCTTCGATCTCCGAGGCTGACACCCGGTAGCCCTTGTGCTTTATCGTATCGACGGTTCTATCCACGAAAAAGATATTGCCATCCTCATCCATGGACATGACATCCGCGGTGCGATACCACGTGCGGCCTTCTATTTCGATGAACGAATCCGCTGTTTCTTCCGGCTTATTCAGGTAGCTGCTTACCATGAGATCAGAATTGACAAGAAGCTCCCCCGGCTCGCCCAGCTTAACCGGTTCGAGGGTATTCGTATCGACCAGTTTGATCCTCTTGCTGGGGACCACCCGTCCCACGCTCTTGGGTGGATTGTCGATCGTTACCGGGCACATGGCGACACCCCCGCAGGTCTCGGTCGCGCCATAACCCTGATAAATGACCTTGCCGAATTTCTCCTCCCAGCGCCTTCCCACCTCCACGGGGAGAACGTCCCCGGCGCTGTACCAATAGACGACTGAGCTCAGATCGTACTGGTCGAGCCGGTCGTGTTCGAGCATCATCCGGTAGAGGGTCGGCACCCCGATCATGGTGGTCGCCCGGAAGCGCTCAATGCCTTCAAAGGTGGCATCCACATTTACTTTTGGCTGAAGCATCAGCGTTCCTCCCACGAAGAGCGTAGCGAGGCTGCACGTCTGCCCCAGGATGTGAAAAAGGGGCGCATTGCCAAAGATGATGTTCTTTTCCGCCGGAACGAGGGGGTCGCTCACGCTGATCTGCTCCGCCATGGAGACAAGATAAAGATCGTGGGTAAAGGGTACCCCTTTGGGGAACTTTGTGGTGCCGCCGGTATAAAGGATTTCAGCGACGTCCCGGCCGTCCCGGCTCAGCAGAGGCAAGCTGTCTATTTTTTGTTCGTTATTAAACAACAACTCGCGGAAAGAATGCGTTTTATCATCAAGTGCAATCTTTCCTTTCGGGACCACATCAAAAAGATACCCGAAAAAACGCTTCCACCAGGGCAGCAGATCAGCCATGCGGGTGACAATAACCGTTTTTATTTGGGTCTCCGGCAGAACCTTCTTCACATATCCAAAGTTGGTATCCGCACAGACAACGACCTCCGCTCCACTGTCGTTGGCGATATAGCTCAAATCGTGGGGTGTGTAGATAGGAGTTATGGGAACGACGACTGCGCCCACCCGCTGGATGCCGAGCCACGCGACCACCCACTGGAGCGTATTGGGGATGTAAAGCATCACCTTCTGGCCGGGGGTCACGCCCAGACCCAGCAGTACCGCGGCAAAACGTTCCGCCAGATTCTTCAACTCCCGGTAGGAATACCGGGTGCCAAGATAGATAACCGCCGTATTGTCGCCCCGCCTCAGGGCAGTTGCCTCGAAAGAGGCATAGATATTATATTCCAAAATAAGCCGCCTTGATTTCGGGATTGTCCATAAGCTCCCGGCCGGTGCCGGTAAGCGTCAGCATGCCGTTCTCTATGACATAGCCCCGGTCAATGATCGGAAGCACAGGCCTTGCGAACTGCTCCGTCAGCAGAACCGTGGTTCCCGATTCCTCTTTCAGTCTGCAGATCGCCTTTACGAGCAGCTTCTGCATCATGGGGCTGAGGCCCAGAAGCGGTTCATCCAGCAGCAGCAGTTTGGGTTTGACCACCAGACTCATGCCGATGGCGAGCATCTGCTGCTCCCCGCCACTCAGGAATCCCGCCTTTCTTTTCTTCAAGCCGATCAGGGCGGGAAACAGCTTGTAGGCATATTCCATAGCCTCGCGGATTTCTGCTTTCGTACGAAGATATCCGGCAATTTTCAGGTTTTCCACAACGGAGCTTTCCGGAAAAACCGGATGCCTTTCCCGCGACAGGACGATGCCCTTCCGTACCCGGTCGCTCGGGCTGGTCTCCGATATATCTTCTCCTTTATATAAAATCTTGCCGTAAATGGTAATTCTCTCGCCGCCCTTGCGTTTCTCCTTTGTGCGCATGTCGATGATCAGGCCGGAAAGCGTATTCATCAGGGTGGTCTTCCCGGCGCTGTTGGAGCCGATAATGCCCACAATCTCCCCCTCTTCGACCTTCATGCTGAAATCATTGAGGGCCAGCGCGTTTTCAAAAAATACCATTAGATTCTGAACATCAAGCATAATCATTCTTCCGAACCAAGATAGGCTTCCTTGACTGCCTCGCTCTCCATCACCTCTTTGGCCGCTCCATCCGCTATCTTCTCCCCAAAGTTGAGCACAATCACCCGGCTGGCAATTCGGAAGAGCTCCTTGAGCCGATGCTCAATCATGATAATCGTTTTCCCCTCCGACAGGAGTTTTTCGATGATCGGCACGATGCTTGCCACCTCGGCCAGGCTTAAACCCGAGAAAAGCTCGTCCAGAATCATTATCTCGGGCTGAAGGGAAATGGCCTTGGCGAGCTCCAGCCTTTTGAGATAACCCTGCGGAAGGACGCTGGCAACCTTGTAGGCGACCTGATTATCCCTTTCAAAACCCACCTCTTCGAGCAGGTCAAGGGCGACGGCGTTGCGGTCGCCGTATTTGCCTCCGGCAAGCGCCTTGACGCGCGGAGAGTAAAGGGGAATGATCATGTTCTTGTAGGCGGGCAATTGATAGAACGGCTTCACCATCTGAAACGTTCGGGCAATGCCGAGACGCACGATTTTGTAGGGCGCCATGCTCGTGATATCCTGCCCCTTGAAGAAGACCTTCCCGGAGGAGGCCTTCACAAAACCCGAAATCAGGTTCACCGTCGTGGTCTTGCCGGAACCATTCGGGCCGATGATCCCGAGGAGATCGCCCTTGTGAAGGTCAAAGCTGATACGGTTTACCGCCTGCACCCCTCCAAAGGATTTCGAAAGCTCCCTGACTTCCAGCAACGGACTTTCACTCATTTATCCACCTCCGTCCAGCGCTCGAACTGGCTGTACTTGCGGGAAATGAAGTGAAATATCCCCTCGGGCAGGCCAACGACAAAGATGACGAGAAAAACACCGTAGAAAACTATCCTCAATCCCCCCAAGGCGCGCAGAGCCTCGGAAAGGGGAACCAGAATAAAGGCGCCCAGCACCGCCCCGGCAAAGGAACCGGGACCTCCGACCATGACGGCCGCAATGGGAAGGATGGAATAATCAAGCGCGAAGACAGGCATGCCCACAAAGCGGTAAACATGGGTCATCATCGCCCCCGCAAAGGCGCCGACAGAACCGGCAATGAACAGGGCCTGGATCTTGAACCAGTAGATATTGATCCCCGCGTTCATGACAGAGCGGTCGTTATCCTTGATCCCCGTGAGCACCAGGCCGTAATCCGACGTCATCATCCGCCTGAACCCGAACAGGGCGGCCGCAAGAGCGGCCATGAGGATGTACAGCTCCAGCCATTTGGAAGGCAGAACCGCCAGCCCGCTTATCCCCTCGGTGCCCCCGAATATTTTGGTCGCCTCGATCACCCGCTCAATCATCAGGGGAACAATCAGCGTCACCATCGTAAAATAGACGCCGCGCAGCCGCAGAACCGGCATCAGCAGAAGCGTGCAGATTACTCCTCCCAGAAATGCGGCCAGCGGGATCGCCAGAAAAGGGGAAATCCCGAAATAATGGTTTAAAATTCCCGAGCAGTAGGCGCCCATCCCGAAAAAGAGCGCCTGCCCGAGCGAAACCATCCCGGTCTGGGCAAGAATATCCCAACTGATTGCCAGGAGCGCAAAAACGGCGACGGAAAGAAGCACCCTTTGCCAGTACGGGCCGAGAATCAGCGGCAGAACAATAAAAGCGGCCGCGGGGATCAGTCTCGGCGCGGCAAGATAGAGCATCTCCCGCCAGGAGCTGAGGGCAAAAATATCCTCGGACCTGACCTTGATGCCCCGATCAATTCTCTCTTTTCGTTTCTTCACGCTGCCCTTCGCCCTCCAAAAACCCCTGACTCAAATCCGCTCTTCCAACTCCTTCTGTTTTCCGTAAATACCTGACGGCTTGATCACAAGTACCAGCAGGATTGCCACCAGGCTCACGATCATCGTCCAGTGGGAGCCAATGTAAGTATCCGTAAATCTTTGGGCAAAGCCCACAAGCAGGCTCGCCACAATCACGCCGCCGGTGCTTCCCAGCCCCCCGATAATCGAGACGGCCAGGGCATTGATCAGAACATCGTACCCCTGACTGACGGAAATGGTGCCCAAAGGAATAATAACCGTCGCGGCAATGGCCGCAAGGCCAGCGCCCAGAGAGACGCTAAGCGTGGCAATCCTGTCCGAATCCATGCCGAAGGTCAGGGCAGTGCGCTCATCCTGGGCAATGCCCCGGAAAGCCAGCCCCGTGGACGTATAATGAACAAACAGCCAGAGCAGAATGACCAGAACTATACCGGCCGCCACGATCAGCATCCTCTGCGCGTCCACATATACGTCGCCTACCATGAAGCTCTCATCGATAAACACGGGAAGCGCATACTCCACGCCGACAAAACCCAGATACCGGAAAAATTCGAGAATGGCCAGTCCGATGCCGAAAGTGGCGATCACCTCGGAAAGAACCTGCCCCCGGACTCGCATCAGGATAAAACGATACATCAGGGCGCCGATGAATGCGGTAAAGAAAATGGAGATGAGAGCCGAAGCCAGATAGGGGAGCCCCACAAGCTGAATCAGCATCCAGGTCACAAAAGCGGCAAGTATATACAGGGCGCCGTAGGCAAAGTTGGAGATTCCGCTGATGCCGAAAGTCAGGTTAAAACCAATGGACATCAGAATCAGAATAACGCTGTTGATGACCGCGTAAATTATCGTCCCTAACAACATCCCCGGCATACCCCCTGTGCAGCATTCTCACCGATTGACGGCAAAGCGCTTACAATTTTTTTACGACTCAGGCTGTTAGACGGCATCCCAACAGCCTGAGCTTTTGTGTCTTTAACTACTTCGCCACCTTCAAACCGGCAGGCAGCTTTATCTTTGCATCGGCAATGGCCTCAGGATAAACATTAACCCGTTCACCCTTGTCGGTCCACTGAAAAACACTGGCGACGGCGGTTTCCTTGGGATCGTTGCCGAAAATAGCCTGCTGGCCGTCATCGAATCTGATGCGCCCCATAACGCCGGTCCGGTCTGTTTTTTTGATTTCCGCGACCAGGGCATCCGGGTCAAGGCTTCCGGCCCTCTCAATCGCCTCTTTCAAGATGTAAACCGATTCATAAGTGGGGGCAGGGCCATGACCGGCCTCCATGGGCTTTCCGAATTTCTTCTGGTAAGCTTTTAAAAATTCCACGGATTGAGGGACCTTTGGCGAAGCAACGGCACTTCCCATTTCAAAATTGCAGTTGACGGCGCCCCCGATTTTTTTATCAAAGGTCTTCCAGGCGCCCGGTCCGGCCAGCGGAGAAATAAATCCGGCCAAGAGCGCCGGAACCTTCATCGATTTCCATTGTTTTACCAATGTTCCGCTCTGGGGCATATCGAAAATGGGAAGGATCACCTGGGCGCCGCCGCTCCGGGCCTTCATCAACGCGGATGAAAAGTCGGAAGCTCCCGTCGGATAACTCTCCTGTCCGACGACGGTCCAGCCGGCTTTTTCGAAATAGCTTTTAACAATCCCGCCCGCCGTCCCCCTGGCCCAAGCCACATCCTGATGCATGATGTACACCTTGTTGAAGCCGAATTCCTTGTTCAGGAAAGACATGGTTCCGACAAGATAGCCGACCAGGTACTTGGCATTAAGACAGGTTCGGAAAACGTATTTATACTTGTCCGGCTCCTGCTTTATTTTTGCCTCGGAAGCAGGGGTCATGGCGATCGACCCGATCATGGGTACCTTATACTTGGTAAAGATATCCATCGCCGCCAAGAGCGCCTCGGAGCGGAAGGGGCCAATGAGGAGGGCCGTTGGTTTCTTTTCCAGAATGAGCTTTTCAATTCCCATCAAAGCCTCGGGAACCGGCACACCCGGGGCCGCATCACGAATGTCAATGGCTTCCACCGTGAACATCCTTTTTTCGGAACCGACTTTTACGCCACCCTTGGCATTGATTTCCGCCACCGCCATTTCCACAACGGCAAGCCCCTCTTTTCCTTCTACAAATCCTGTGGATGTCGGCACGCCGATAACAATTGGTTCGGCTGCGTACGCAAAAAACGAAAACACCAACCCCATTGCCAGAAAGAGACCAACTACCCCTAATCGCCTTTTCATACCCTTCCTCCTTTTATTTGGATTATTATCTTGAAATTGACCTGTCAAAAGTAACAACATCAACTCAGTTTTCGTTCAACGAGGTCTCCTGCAGACTTCATAAACCTTATTAAACGGTCATGCCGGGCCTTGATCCGCGGGTGTAGAACCCATTTTTCAGCGGGAGCGAGGATGAGTATCGGAATTATAAACTGCTGTCAAGCAAATAATCCATCCCTGACGGCAGGTACTCAATAAATGATTATTTGACTTTTCAATAAACTTGAGCGTAGATGAACATCAATTCAAAGAACAAATTTTGTATAAAGCTTGGATATTTGAGTGTACGTATATTAATTGTTGGGTCAAAGAGGTGCGGTCATCTCGGCTGAAAAGTGGCTTGGCATGGTCGACGCAGAGAAATATTCAGAAAGCTGGAAAGAAGCTGAGTCTCTTCCAGTTCAGGAAAGGGCGATGGTTGTCGACTCACTGCTCCGAATGCTTAATCCTGCAGACAGGGAATTTGAAAATGAGTGGATTAAAGTTGCGAGACGTCGGCTCGCGGAATTACGATCCGGCCGCATAAAATCAAGCCCCGGCGAAGGAGCGTTTGCGCAAATCAGGGAGCGTTTCGCGAAATGACTTTCTCCTTTCATTCCGAAGCAAAGCATGAATCATAACGGCAACCACATTGAATCCCGACTCTGGGCCGCGGCCGACGAGCTGCGGGCCAATTCCAAGCTGAAATCCTCCGAATACTCTGTCCCGGTGCTGGGACTCGTCTTTCTGCGCTACGCCGACCACAAGTTCCAGGCGGCAGCCAAGGAACTTACCAACACCGGGACCGGCGGACGACGAAAGATCGGCCCGGCGGACTATCAGGCTCGCGGCGTCCTCTACCTGCCCGAAGCGGCCCGCTTCTCGACGCTAATTGCCCTCCCCGAGGGGGCCAACATCGGCGCGGCCATCAACGACGCCATGAAGGCCATCGAGGCGGAGAACCCCGATCTCAAGGACGTCCTCCCCAAGGCCTACAACCGCTTCGAGAACGGCCTGCTCAACGCCCTGCTCAAGACCATGAACTCCGTCCCCATGGACATCGAGGGGGACGCCTTCGGCAAGATCTACGAGTACTTCCTCGGCCACTTCGCCATGAGCGAGGGGCAGAAGGGCGGCGAATTCTTTACCCCCACCGCCATCGTCCAGCTCATCGTCGGCATCATCGAACCCTTCCAGGGCCGCATCTTCGACCCGGCCTGCGGCTCCGGCGGCATGTTCGTCCAGAGCGCCCGCTTCGTCGCGGAGCACCCGAAGAACCCCGGCGCGGAGCTCTCCATCTACGGCCAGGAGAAGGTGGCCGAAACCGTCCGCCTGGGCAAGATGAACCTCGCCGTCCACGGCTTGGCCGGCGACATCCGTCAGGGCAACGCCTACTACGAGGACCTGCACCGCTCCCCCGGCAAGTTCGATTTCGTCATGGCCAATCCGCCCTTCAACGTAGACCGGGTGGACAAAGACCGGCTCAAGGACGACCCGCGCTTTCCCTTCGGCCTGCCCCGCACCGACAATGCCAACTACCTCTGGATCCAGATCTTCTACAGCGCCCTTTTGGAAACCGGCCGCGCCGGGTTCGTCATGGCCAACTCCGCCTCCGACGCCCGCAGCTCGGAACTGGAAATCCGCAAACAGCTCCTCGAAGCCCATGCCGTGGATGTGATGGTCGCCGTCGGCTCAAACTTCTTCTACACCGTCACCCTGCCCTGCACCCTCTGGTTCTTCGACCGTGGCAAAGGCAAGACGGCCCGGGCCGACCAGGTGCTCTTCATCGATGCCCGCCATCTCTACCGCCAGATCGACCGCGCCCATCGCGACTGGACCCCGGCGCAGATCGAGTTTCTGGCCAACATTGTCCGGCTCTACTGGGACGAGAAACCAGAGAACCTGCACGACAGCACCGACCTGCTGGTCAAACACGGTTTTCTCTCCCCTACCTCTGGGAGAGGGGCCGGGGGTGAGGGCGCCAGGTATATCGACGTTGCCGGCCTGTGCAAGGTGACGTATCTCTCCGAAATCGAAGCCCAGGGTTGGAGCCTCAACCCCGGCCGCTACGTGGGCGTAGCCGCTCGTGAAGAAGACGATTTCGACTTCAAGACGCGGCTGGAGGAGCAGAACGAGGAATTGGAAATACTCAATGCCGAGGCCCGAGAACTGGAAGCGCGGATCGCCGAGAACGTTGTCAAGTTGCTGGAAGGGGTGTGATGAACACGTTAACTTTCTCTGAACTGGTCGAGATCAACCCTCGCGTTAAAATAGAGAAAGCTAAAGAGTATCCGTTTGTTGAAATGGGTGTAGTAGAGCCGAACAGGCGTTATGTGAATGCAAATCAGAATCGTATATTCCAAAACGGCGGAGCGAAATTTTTACCTGGTGATACCCTGTTCGCAAGGATAACCCCCTGTCTTGAGAACGGGAAGATTGCTCAATATCAAGATGTTGGAGGACAAGCAGGATTTGGGTCAACTGAATTTTTTGTGTTCCGAGCACGACCAGGAGTTTCAGATCCCGGATTCGTCTACTATCTTGCCAAATCTGAATTAATCAGAAAACCGGCTGAAAAAAGCATGTCGGGAGCTTCTGGGCGCCAGAGAGCCGATCTTAAATCAATCGTTGACCTCGAAGTTCCATCTCCCCCACTCTCCACGCAGCGAAAAATCGAGGCGATTCTCTCGGCCTACGACGACCTGATCGAGAACAACCTGCGGCGGATCAAAATTCTGGAGGAGATGGCGCAAAACCTCTACCGCGAGTGGTTCGTCAAGTTCCGCTTCCCCTGCCACCAGCGCGCCCGCTTCGTCGGGTCGCCCCTCGGCCAGATTCCGGAAGGGTGGGAGGCGGTGCGATTCACGCAAATTGCGGACGTATTAAGCGGTGGCACTCCAAAGACAACCGTTTCAGATTATTGGGATGGACAGATCCCGTTCTTTGCCCCTAAAGATACACCCACATCATTCTTTGTGACAGAGACAGAAAAGCAGATTACCGAGATTGGATTGCGAAAGTGTAACAGCAAACTATATCCACCACAGACAGTATTCATTACTGCACGAGGAACCGTTGGAAAGGTCGTCATGCCGGTTGTGCCTATGGCTATGAACCAATCATGCTATGCGTTGCGTGGAAAGTTCGGTATTAGCCAGCCATTTCTTTTCATGACGACCCTTGAACAGGTAGCCTATCTAAAGAAAAACACAGGCGGAGCAACGTTCGACACGATTGTTGTAGATACTTTTCATCGAATGCAAGTGATCCGACCAGATGAAGGATCTGTCGCACTATTTACGCAACGAATTGAACGTGTCCTTCCGGCAAGCCTGCGTAGCTGAAAAAAAATTTAGAGCTGCGGATAAGCGTCAAACGTTTTCCTTGCCTTCGGGCGTGAGGTCGCAGAGGGTTTTTGATTTAAGATATCGGATGATTGTTGGAACAAACTAATCAAGAGTCGTTGACGTGTGAGACTTCCTGGTAATTCCAGGGCATCCAGTTTTGAGGGTTTTTGAAGACATCGTGATAATTTTTCTGGAGGGCAACCAAGTAACCGAAGGGATCGATGCCCCTCAGAACGCAGGTATGAATCAGGCTCATGAAAAT
>JAHYJE010000033.1 GCA_019429105.1 Syntrophobacterales bacterium | reverse complement strand
TTTATTAAATATGACGCTTGCGTTGAATAACGACATTTTTTAAGGCCACGGCCGAGCTTAACAGGCAATTTTTTGGCCGTTCCGATCAGAAAAACTACTTCGCCAAAATCAATCGCGGATTTTGGGTTAATACAAGTCCCTTGACTCACACCCGGTTTCATCGTATAGCCTCCCCCCCAAGAGAAAAAGCCTTCTCCATAAGCGGGATGCGCCCCTGATTGTTCCTTGAACGATGAACGGGCAAAGGCCTTTTTCTCCCAACTAACAAGGAGGTTTTATGAGCAGACACAAAAAGATCAATCGGGAAAAAGAGATAGACAGAAAACGCAAACGCCGGAAGGAGAGTCTGAAGCTGCGGCTGAAAGAGGCAAAGGCGGGCAGCAAATAAGTCACGGCGGCGCAAGGTTTACCAGGCCCCAGAGAAAAATCAGGGATGCAGCAAAGCTTCAGTTTGTCTTTTGGTCAAAGTTGCCCCGGGCGCACTCGTACATCATGATCGCCCCCGCTTGGGGAAGGCTCAGCGACTCCCCCTCCCCCGCGCCTGGAATTTTCCATGCTTCATCTGTCAGATTGAGGAGCGCCCCCGGCAGACCGTGACTCTCGCTGCCGAGGAGCAGCGCCGTTTTGCGGCTGCAGGGATGGGGGGCAACGCCTTGGCGGACTTCGCTTCCGACAATCGTAAAGCGCCCCGCGATATCTGCGATAACCTCTTCTAAATCAACACCTTCAATAATATTTAGCTGGAAGATGCTTCCCATCGAGGCGCGTACGACCTTCGGGTTGAAAGCCTCGCAGGAATTGCGGCTGAGAATGATTGTGGAGAAGCCGAACCAGCAGGCGGTGCGGAAAAGCGCCCCCAGATTATTGGGATTGCTCACCTGATAAATCAGCAGGAGCGGCCCGGGGACTTTTTCCAGCACTTCGGCAAGGTGTGACTCTGCGGCAGTGCCGTCTGCAGGAAGCGGCCCCGGCACTGCGGCTATCGCCATCACCCCTTCCGGCGCCTTGTCCTGGCTGAGCGTCCCCCATTCATGCTTCGTCAGTTCGTAAACAGGCGTCCCGTACGGAATCCCTGCGAAAATATCCGGATAAAGGCCTCCGGCAATTTCCCCGCAAATCAGAATCTCGTTTATCGGCCATTTGCTCTTCAGCAGTTCCCCGACGATCTTCTCGCCCTCGGCCAGAAAAGCCCGTTCCTGACGACGATACTTCTCCAGAGTCAGCTTTTTCCAGCCCCTCAGTTGCGCTTGAGACGGCCTGGGTATGCCTGTTTGCATGCTTCGTTCCTTATTTTCGTCATTGAATTGCCCATCACGTTGAGCTCTTCCGCAATCATCCGGCAACGATGTCTCAATTATCACCCTTTGCCCGAAAAAAATTTAGCCCCGTTCTATTTTTTCTCAAATATTTTGAGATACTGACCATAACCCGCTTTTTCCATACCCTCTTTGGGAATAAAGCGCAACGCCGCAGAGTTTATACAGTAGCGAAGTCCCGTGGGCTGAGGGCCGTCGAAAAAGAGGTGACCGAGGTGGGAATCCCCATTTTTACTCCTGACTTCGGTGCGCTGCATCGAAAATCTGCCGTCATTTTTTTCCGTTATGCTGCCGGGCAAAAGCGGCCGGCTAAAGCTTGGCCATCCCGTCCCCGAGTCGAATTTGTCGAGCGAAGAAAAGAGCGGCTCTCCCGAGACAATATCCACATAAATGCCCTCCTTTTTGTTGTTCCAGTATTCGTTGCGAAAAGGCGGCTCCGTGCCGTTGTTCTGAGTTACATCGTACTGCAGGGGCGTCAGCTTTTTCTTCAACAGCTCCCTATCCGCTTTTTGACTGGCGAAAGCAGCAGAATTGATGCCTGCATCAGCTCTCCCCCACACCTTTTGCAGGAACTGATCGCGGCCTGAACCCAACCGGTAATTCTCATACCGTAAGGGGCTAATTTTACAGTAATTCTGATGGTAGTCCTCCGCTTCATAAAAGCGCTCAAATTTTTTGATCTCCGTTACAATGGGTGCTTTAAAACGGCCCGTTTTCTGCAGCTCTTCTTTAGACTGCAACGCGCTTTGCCGCTGTTTGTCATCGTGATAGAAAATAGCGCTTGCATACTGGGACCCGCGATCGACGAACTGTCCGCCGGCATCGGTCGGATCAATATGACTCCAAAAGACATCAAGCAACTGCGCGTATGTAACCCTTGCCGGATCATACCGCACCTGAACGGCTTCGACATGACCGGTTTTCCCGGAAGATACATCTTCATAAGAGGGATTTTCCACCTTTCCCCCCGTATAACCGGATACGGCGCCGAGCACCCCGGGGATCTTTTCAAAATCCGCTTCCACGCACCAGAAACACCCACCCGCAAAGGTAGCTATTTCAACTATTTCAGTATTTTTTTGCATATTTTTTCCACCCTCCTGGCTTTCTGCCTCCGTTTTATGAACATTAACCTCCGGTTGATTGCACCCCAGCACAATACCAAATAAAAGCAGGTAAATTAACCGCTTCTTCATCATTTTTCTCCTTTCCCGACCTGCCCTATCTGCTCCACTTCTGCGCTAATCTAACCATGCCAGCCCAATAGTCAAATAGCAGGCACAGGAAAACAGCAGCCGCATCTGTTTCGTCGTCTCCTCTAACGTCTTGGACGCTGTTCCCTGGAGCATCCCTGCCGGAAGAATCACGGCGGGCGTCGTGCTCGTCGATCGGCTTCGGAGAAATCGCCCCACCCTCAAGGTAATTTACATGTCGGGATACACGGAAGATACAATCATCAGCCAGGGCGCCCACGAATCGGGAACATCCTTCCTGCATAAACCCTTCATCATCAAGGATCTTACGGTGAAAATCCGGGAAACCCTGCGGGGGAAGGATGCCTCTGTTTCCGAGCATCCATAAATATTTGAAAAATGGTTCATCCGATTAAAGCGTACTTCCTCCTTGAATCTACTTTTGTTGCGAGCGCATAACACTTCAAATACAAGTTGCTAATTTTGGTTGGTACCCCTGACTATCGATTGCGGGTTGAAAGTACAAAGAAATTTTTCAGCGGCTAGTTGAGCTCAATAATACATAGGGCATCCACCCGCGCCGATCCCCGGATGATAAAGATGGGCGAAAACTATATCCGCCTTGTCCGCAATCTCCTGCTCCGTATAGTCCTCTCCGGGCAAGTTGATGTAGAGATGCTTGATGATCTCCGCCTTGACCTGAGCCTGGGCGGTGGCCTTTGCCTTCCAATGGTCGATGCGGAGCTTGTCCGCCAAGAGCTTCTCCAGCAGCTCCTTGGCCACCGCCTTGATCCGTTCGCGCTCCTTCCGTTTCAAGCTGTCCTTCTGCAGCAAATCGAAAACAGCCAACTGATCCTCGTTGTCGAGCCCTTCGCGCAGATAGCGGCGCTGCTCCTCGTCGAGTTCGTCATTGAATTTAAACAGGTCATCGAAGACCCGCTGCACCTCCGCGGCATCCTTGTACTTGTTGTACTCTGCGACGATCTCCTGATAGCGTTCATACAGATCCACACGGGTCGGATTGAGGGCTATCATCTTCGCCAAACGTTTCTCGATCTTCTCGCGCAGATTGAGCATCTTGATATTGGGGCACTGGCGTTCGAACTCCGCCTGTAGCCGCCGGATATCGACCTTGGTCAGATTGTAGCGCCGGCGTTCGCTGACCCCCAAATGTTCGGTAGCCACTGCCGTATCGACCACCTCGTAGAGGGCCTGCAGCATCTCTGAGACATCAGGCGACTCCTTGCTTTCCTGCAGCCGATTATAGAGGGCCGAGATGGCGTTTTCCTGATTATCGTACTCGTATAACCCGGCATTGGGAAAAAGCCCCAGCAGCCGGGCGGCGATGTCTTCGGCCATAACCTCGAAGGTCTTTCGCCGTTCATCGGTCTCGCAGACCATATTGACCCCGCGCAGGATCAGTGCCTGCTTGTTGAAGCCTTTGGCGGCGATCAGCTCATCGAGATTGAAACCGCAACCAGTCAGAAAATCCTGGGCTGCACGAACAGCCTGACCATACTCGACCAGGGCTTCTGCATAGTCCCGGAGGACCTCCTTGCCATCTCCCTTCCGCTCATATTGGGCAAAGGTGGCCAGGGCCTGACGGAGGCTCTTGAGCATGCCGTTGTAGTCGATGATCAGGCCGTTCTTCTTGCCGCCGCCGACACGGTTCACCCGGGCAATGGCCTGCATCAATGTGTGCCCTTTCATGGGCTTGTCCAAATAAAGCGTGGAAAGGCACTTCACATCAAAGCCCGTGAGCCACATGGCGCAGACGATCACCACTCGGAAGGGGTGCTCCGACTTCTTGAACTCCAGATCCAGGTCGCGATGCACCATCTTTTCCCGGTGGGGGAGGATATCCAGCTTCCATTTCCTGAATTCTTCGACTTCGCCCTGCTCCTGGGAAACCACCACACAGAACTCCGTCTCCTTCATCCATTCCACTTGGGCGCGGCGCTTTTGCAGGAACTTGTCCGGGTTCTTCCCCGCATCGGCAAAACGCTTCTCCTCGGCCGCCACCTCTGCCTCCAGCGCTTCCCAGGTTTCCCGCCACTTTACGGTGATCTCGTCATACATCCTGACGCAGGTGATCTTGTCGATACACACGAGCATCGCCTTGCCGGTCTGCCAGCGTTGATGGTAATGCCCGACAAAGTCCGCGGCCACCTTGCCGAGTCGTGTCGGGGAGGTCAGGATGGGGTAGTCGCGGGCCAACTCACGGTACAGCTTCTCTTCCTGGGCCGGATCCAGATCACCCGCCGCCCTGGCCGCCTCGATCCGCGCTGCGATCCGCTTGTTGATCTCCTCATCAACAATCTTCAGTTTATCCCCCCGGTTCTCATAGAAGAGCGGCAACGTCGCGCCATCGGCCACGGCCCGTTGGAAATCGTAGATGGAGATGTAGTCGCCGAACACCGCGCGGGTCATCTGCTTTTCCTGGCTGTCGATCAGGGGGGTGCCGGTAAAGCCGAGGAATTTCGCGTTGGGCAAGGCCTTGCGCATGTTGATCGCAAGCCTGCCGTACTGGGTCCGGTGGGCTTCGTCGGAAATGACGATGATGTCTTCCCGGGGGCTGTAGGCTTCATCGACCAGGCGGTGGAATTTGTGGATCAGGCTGAACACATACCGGTGGTTATCCGTCAGGAGCTTTTCCAGACCCTTGCCGTTCCGGGCCTTGGCCTTCTTGTTGGTGGCCGCGCCGCAACCGGTGAAGGTGCCGAAAAGCTGACCGTCCAGTTCGTTCCGGTCGGTCATCAGCACAAAGGTGTATTTTGCCGAAATCTTCCGGTGGATCTTCTCGGTCAGGAAGATCATGGAATAGGACTTGCCCGATCCCTGGGTGTGCAAGAAGACGCCCAGCTTGCCTGCCGCCACTTCGCTTTGATCTTTGGGTTTATCCGACAACAGCTTGTCGATCACCCGGTTGGCGCCCAGGTATTGGTGATTCCGCGCCACGATCTTCTGGACCTCCCCCTCGGTCCGGTCATAGAGGATGAAATTCTCCACCACATCGAGCAGGGTTTCCTTGTTCAGCAAGCCGCGCAGCAGGATGGGGAGCAGCGGCCGGTCCTTTTTCGGTTCCGGATATTCTTCCTGCAACCGCTTCCAACGAGAGAAATGTTCCACGATCGAGGTCAGGGAGCCGACCTTGGCATCGACCCCATTGGACAGGACGATCAGGGCATTCCAGTGGAACATTTGGGGAATCGTGTCCAGGTAGTCGCTGTAGTTCTTCTTGAAGGCCTTGTCCACATGCTGGTCGTAGCGCTTCAGCTCGATGAAGACCAGGGGCAGGCCGTTGACGAAGCCGATCACATCGGGCCGGCGGCGGTAGGTATTCCCTCGCACCCATAACTCACGGACCGCCAGAAACCGGTTCCTCTCCGAATTGGCCGGGTCATCGAAATCCACCAGTTTCAGCCGCTGTTCCGCTATCCGCCCCTGCGCGTCCCGATACTTCACCGGCACACCGTCGCGCAGCAGCCGGTACTTGTCCTCGTTCATCTGGACCAGCGTCTTGGTCAAATCATAACTGGCGACCTGGGCCAGTGCCTCTTCATAGGCTTCGACAGGGAGCCCCGGATTCAGGCGGCGGAGGGCGGATGCGACATCCCGGCGGAGGATCACCTCTCGGTCGGACGACCTTCCCAACAGGCTTTCGGGGCCGAAGTCCTCACTGTCATAGGCAAAAACGGAGTCCCACTTCAGTTCCTCTTCCAGCAATTCCACGGTCGGCTGTTGAATCAGAATATCTTCAGAGTAGTCTTTGCGCGGCATCCCACCTCCACTTTGGCTCGTCTATAGCCCGGACCGAAAAGACACAGCCCCACAAGGTCAATAGAAAAACTGCTCAGATTCAGATGGTTAAGAAAAGCTATCGTCCCTCCTATTGACCGCCCTTGGCGGATATGGAGCGTTTGAGCCAATAGAGTTCAGTCAATATGGCGATCATGAGCCAAATAAAAAGGAAACGATTTCAGCTTACTTCCAATTCAGCAGGCACCTTTTGGCTCGTTTTTTTGGCTCATCTTGGGCAGATAGGGCCCCAAGTGAGCCAAAACTAAGTGGGCACTTGATAGGCGGAGCCCCTACGGGAACCGGTCATGGCCAAGCGGCCTTCCTTGACCAAAGAGGCCAGAGCGCGCTTGAGCTGAGCTTTAGGGATTTCAGGTCCAATCCGTGCATGGATGGCACCGATGCGGGAATCAGGGTAGCGCCCTACATCCTCGAGGATCAGTGCCGCTAGACGGTGCGGCTCGATCCTTTTCAGTGAGGTCGGTGCCGTGAACTCCAGCCGCCGGAGCAGATCGGGATCGACAAAGTAGCGGGTGGCCTGGGTCCGTCCGCTGCTTCTGACCAGGCCCCAATCCAGCAGCCGATGCACCCAGGGAGACAGGGCATCGACGGAGGCCAGTTCCAGCGCGCCTGCCAGTTCCCGGGCCGTCAGCGCCTCCTGCTGAGCCAGCAGGCCCAGGGCAATGCGCTCCCGCTGGGTCAACTGGAAGGTCCTGTCCGCCTTGGCCAGGAAGTCGATCACCTGGGGCTTGATGATCCGCGGCCGCACCGTCACCTCGAACCGGTCCGTACCTTCTTTCGGTTCCGGCACCGGCTTGCCCTGGGACAGGAGGACCTCGTAAATCCGGTCGTAGCCGCTCCCTTCGCGCTCCATGAGCTTCAGGTCGTGGAATACCCTGGCCAGATGCTCGTTGCGGCGCACCGAGGTGTGCAGCATGTTCTGCGGCGTGACGCCCAGGGGCAGCAGGCCCGGATTGACGACCTCCAGCCGATCGGGGTGCAGGTTCAGGAAAATGTCGCCCCGCTGCGTATAGGGCCGGTGCACCAGGGCGTTCACCAGCAGTTCCCGGACGACGATCTCATCATAAAGCGGCACATGCTGGCGAAAGAGCCCATCAGGCAACTCGTATTTTTCCCGGAAGTCCGGCACCTCCCGCCAGACTGCCTCGATCAACTCCATCGGCGACAGGCTGAAGTCGTCCCAGGGGATCTTGTTTACCTTCTTCCCCAATTCGTCGTACTTGAGGAACTGGATCACCGGGGCGGTGCCCAGCCGCGCCCGATCCTGACGTCTGCCGACGCAAAGGATGCCCAGATGGGTCAGCCACTGGCCCTGGGCCAGCAGGTAATGATCCAGCAATTCGTCGTCGCTCTTTTCCTTCACCGATTCCTTGACCCGGTCCGAGGCACGAATCCCAGCTGCAAAAACAGCCAGCTTCTGGGGATCTGTCTCGCTTCGGGGGACATGCAGCGTCGTCTGGGTCTCCCAGGGCAGGGCCGACCGCTCGGCTGCCAACCTCATCACCTCATCCCCCACTACGGGCTTGCTCTCATCGGCTACGCGCAGAAAGTAATGACCGTCAGGCGTTGAGGCCACGGCCAGAGACCTCGGTATCCGCAACTCGATATATTCGGCCCCATTCTCGGCCTCGCGTATTTCCGGCAGGACGGTCACATTCACCGTTCGCTCCCCGACCTTGCGGCGGATCTGATCGGGCAGGACCGAATCGATGCGCTGCCCAGCGGGCGGCAGGTCGGCCTTGTTCTCTATGCCGATCAGAAGCCGGCCGCCCTGGGCATTGGCAAAGGCAATGCAGTCCTTGGCCAGTTCCTTCCAGTCCGCCGACTTTCCGGTGACCGTCCGCAACGACTTCTTGTCGAGGAGTTGCCCTTCCTGGCTCATGCGGCGACCTCCTGGGGAACAGTGATGCGGCTCACGTCCAGCGCTCCGGACATCAGCTTGGGGAGGAGCAGGTCGCGAGCCTCACGTAATGCCTGATTGTAGTTCGTCAGAGACTGTACCTGTTCGAACATATCTCTCACTTTGTCTTCGAAATGCTGCGACACATCATCAGGCGGTTGTAATGTCAAGTATTGCTGGAAACATTTTGTGTTGACCCGTTGCCGTCCATCGGATCCCGCCATGCTGTTAATCGCATGTTCACGGAAAGAATCGCTACGTGCAAGGCAATAGACATAGTAGGGATTGACCGTGCGGGACCGGAGCACAATAAACTCCGTTGAACCACTGGCGACGGCCTCATCATCTTCAAGAAACTGAACAAAACCGGTCTTTCCGTTTTCAAGACATGGCGTAATCCTCGCCAATAGGGTATCACCATTTCGGAATTTTGCTCCCCCGCTTATAGGTCGGGCATCAGAGGAGGCATCTATAACCATCGAGTCTTCGGCAAGGACCTCCATCCTTACGAAAGGTCTTGCCACATCTCTGGGAAATGGAGTCCTTGGATTAACATCGACCAGTGCTGAAACGGGCTTGCGTGCCCATCCCCCGGGGACGCCATCACTGATCGGCACGGTCTCGTGCCCAGGGAAGCACAGCTTCACGAACCATTCGCGATACAGCAGCCGGGCCGACTCCTCCAGCAGTTGGATGCGGCGTTGGTTGGCTGTGATGAGGTCGTCGTAGGCGGAGAGCACCGACACAATGCAAGTTTGAATCGGAACATCAGGAAATGGAATAAGAACGCGTTTGATATCTCGAATTGGAAGCTGGGGTTGGGCCGCACCACTCCTCAATGAATCTACTTGTTCCCTGAAGAACGACGATCGCAAGAACTGGAACAGGAATGCCGGCAAAAGCTTTCCCTTGTCTGTACGGAGGATCACCATCCCGGAATTAATCCTGATATGGTCATAGGGCACGCTCTCATCATATATACCTATGTTCCCTATTGTACCCCGGGTTGTGAGAACAACGTCACCCCTGCACAAGCGTCCTTTCCTTAGCTCTTGGTCTTTCGACTCAGAAATGAATTGGCATTGAAACAAATTGAATCCATCACTTAATACATTGCTGGTATTCAAGAATACGCAGTAACCTGAATCCGTGAAATCGTCTTTTTGCGGATATTTGGTACCTCGATCCCCATCTATAATTTGGAGAGGAGCTTGCTCAAAAGCAATTTTTCCCCAGGACTCACTCATACCATCAACTCCGCGAAGTTTTCCTTTATACGCTCAGCCAGCAGCACCGTCTTTTCGTTCAACTCTTCCAGCTCTGTATGAATCTGGGTCAGCCGTTCCTGGAAGTCCTCCTCGTCATCCTCCGCCAATACCGCCACGCCGACGTACCGGCCTGGCGTGAGGCTATAGTCGCTAGCTGCAATGTCAGCTCGGGAAACCACATTGCAGAGACCCGGGACATCGGCATAAACGGCCTCGGGGAAGCGCTTGTGAAGCTTGTTCACCTGAGCGATGAAGTAGGCTGCCTGTTTGAGGCCTTCCAGTACTAGATCACGGATAGTCGGTTCTTCTTCCTTCTTCTCGTCCGCTGCCGTCAGCGCCCGCTTTATCTCCCGGCCGCGTTTGTTGTCGTAGGCATCCGACTTGCGAGCCGACAGGGTTTTTTCCGCCCTGTCCAGGAGTTTCAGCCAGAGCTTGTGGCGGGCCTCCACTTCCTTCTGCGCCTCTTTCAACAGGGGCAAAAAGGCATCCAGTTCTGTCTGAAGGGCCTTTTGGCCGGCATGGGAAGACCGGTCGGCAGCGGCGATCTTTCCCCTAGCGGCTGCCGCCTGCGCTAACAGGGCAGCGATCTGCCGGTCTATAGCGGCGGTCTGCTCCCCTGCGGCCTGCAACTCACCCTTGAAAGCCGTCAACTGCATCTGCGTGATTTGTTCCTCTTCCGGAACGTCCTTATTCAGTGCCGCGAGAACCACCTGGTCGGAAAAGGTGGTCAGCAGGCTGGCCACTTCCTGTGCCTTTTCTCCATCTGCGGCGAGGCGGACCGGCAGTTCCGCCAGCCATTCATCCACCCGCCGCTGGTAAGAGGCGACCAAGGCGACGAACTTTGCCTGCTCCCCCCGGTAGAGCCAGGTAATGGCGGTCAGGTTGGCCAACTGCTCTTCCGTAAAGACGTGGGACCGGGCCGAAACTGCATGGTAGACGTTGCGGGCGTCGATCATCAGCACATGATCGCTATCGTTCCAAGCGGGCGCGCCCGTGACCTCTTTCTGCCGGGGCATAGAACCTTTCCCCTTATCGAAGAACCAGAGGGTGCAGGGGAGGCCGCGGGTGTAGAAGAACTTGGGGCCGATGGCGATCATCGCGTCCACGTGGCCGGACTCCACCAGCTTCCGGCGGATCTCCTTGTCCTTGTTGCCTGCATCGGACGCCGAGGAGGCCATGACGAACCCGGTCCTGCCGGTGTCGTTGAGATAGGAATAGAAGAACTGGATCCAAAGGCTGTTGGCATTGGAGATCGCCCCGGTCTTGGCGTTGATGCCGGGCAAACCGAAAGGCAGGCGGTCCCCTTCTCCCACATGGGCCTCCACCTTCTTGGTGTCCACCGAATCGACGTTGAAGGGGGGATTGGCCATGACGTAGTCGCAGCGGCCCAACAAGGTGTGGTGATCATCATAAAAGGTGTTGCCCTGAATGATCTTTCCGTCCAGGCCGTGAACGGCCAGGTTCATGCGGGCCAGCTTTGTGTTGGTTTCGGATTTTTCCTGCCCGAAGAAGGTCGCCTTGTCGTTGGGGTTCTGGCGGCGCACATCCTCGATGAAGTGGCCGGTCTGCACGAACATGCCGGCCGAGCCGACCGCCGGATCGAGGATGATGCCGTGATCCGGCTCGATCACATTGACGATCATCCGGACCAGGGACGGGGGCGTGAAGAATTCGCCGCCCTCCTGAGCGCCGCTCTGGGCAAACTTGTTGAGGAAGTATTCGTAGATGCGGCCGAAGACGTCGCCGCTGGCCTTCTTCAGGGCGTCGCGGTTGAAGATCTTGACGATTTCCGCCAGGAGATCCGGTTCAAAAGCCGAATAGCCCCGCGGCAGAGCGCCCTTGAGGACTTCATACTCGTTCTCTATCAGGTCCATGGCATCGTCGATGGCCTTGCCGACATTCTTGCCCTTGGGCAGATCGGCCAGATAGTCGTAGCGGGCCTCTTGCGGCAGATACATGGCGGCCTTGCCCTGAAACTCCAGCTTGATCAACCCTTCCCGCTGGGCCGCCGGCACCTGGGGCGGGATGGACTTCTCGATCTCATCCACGAATTGTTTGAAGCGATTGTCGGCGTGGCGCAGAAATATCAGCCCCAGGACGGGCATGGAGTACTCGGCGGCGGTGAGTTTGGAATTGGCCCGGAGCTGATCGGCCGCCTCCCAGAGTTCTTTTTCGATCTGTTGGGTATTCATAGGATCCTTGGGGTGATCTCCTATTCGTCTATTCGTCGAAGATGGGACCGAACGTTTTTTCCATTGCACGACGGGTTTCCAGGGCGACGCCTCGGGTTCCCTTCAGCTTGCCGTCGATCAGGTCGGAGACGATCTTGTGGTGCAGACCGTTCTTGGCGGCCCAGGAGGTGATCGTTTGGCCCATATCGACAAGGCAGTGGGCGACCTGCTTTTTCCGTGATTCCCTGTCCATGGTTTAGCTCCCGAACTTAAAAGTGTATGCTAATCCGCCAAGTTGCGAATACTATACTCCCCAATAGAGTAGTTGTCAACAACTACTATCTATATTCAGAACTGAAAGCGGAATACTGCCTTTCGATTCAATTTACAGCCGATAATTTGTTACACGCAGCAAATAGACCGGATGAACCTGAAAAACTTTGTTTTTTCTAGTCTCAGGAACCCTATATTGACAATTATTTAACTGCTTGTCCATCAAGGGCGGATATCATCCTCCCCCAGGCAGCGATTTGCGGAGGCGCTCCAGTGATGACTGTTCATCAGCCGCATCCTGCCGACGAACCGGCAAGCCATTTCCCGGATAGGACAATGGAGACGCCTTCCCGCTGCTGTTCCCGCCTCAGTTTATGGACCAGTTGGAGGGCTGACACGCCCGGCATTCCAGCAAACGGCTGCCGGAAAGTACACTCCCGGCTTCATGGCTGTTGGCGTGGGATGCAGCCCTCTGTAAACTTATTCATTGCGCCACTGCGGTTTTCTCTTTTCGAGAAAGGCGACAAGGCCCTCCTGGGCATCCGTTGTCTTCAGGAGTTCCTGCAGATAGATAGCTTCGATGGTTTGCAAAGATGGTTCCAGCGGGTCCATAAGCCCTGCTTTAACCGCCTTTTTTGTCAAGCGGAGCACCTCGGCGCTCAGCCTCAGGTAGGGCTTCAAAAAGGCCGCGGTGGCCGTTTCCAGCTCGTCTCGCCCCACCACCTGGTTGATCAACCCCAGTTCCCTGGCCTCCCCGGCCGAGATGGTTTTCCCGGAAAGGATCAGCTCCATCGCTGCCTTCTGCCCGATGATGCGCGGCATGATCTGGGCGGCAATCGGGGGAAAGACCCCGACCTGGATCTCCGGCTGGCCGAACTTGGCATCATCCGCAGCGATGACCAGATCACAGAAGATGGCGAGCTCGCAACCGCCTCCCAGACAGGAGCCGTAAACCGAGGCCACGGTTGGAACGTCAATTTTCTCCATCCGGCGGAACATGCCGTGAAAGGCGTCGATCATCTTCGGCGCCAGATCGCCCATGTGTTCCCCTACATCCACGCCGGCGGAAAAGCATTTGCCTTTTGCCTGGAACAGAACTGCCTTCAAATCCTTCTGGCCTCTCCATGCGTCCAGCACCCCATTGATCTCCTTCATCATGGCGATGTTCAGGACGTTCACCGGCGGACGGTTGAGGGTTATGGTTCCCAGGCCATCCTGCATTGCCGCTTCAATATGCTCATAACTCATGGTATTTTAGCTCCTTTTTTTACATAAAAAAGAGGCAGGCAGGTCTCTTTTTCGGGAACATGCCTGCCTCTTCGCTAGCCATAGTGCGTCTTTAAAAACCCCTGTTAAAGAGGTTTCCCCAGAACTCCCGAGAACATCTCCATATCCCAGGCCTTGCCTTCGACGATATTCTGACGGAACTTGATGAAATCAATAGTGTCCTTGCCGGTGATCTTCTTCGAGTTGAAGGCCCCGAAGCCGAGGAAGGCCTCGCCGCCCATGTTGGCAGCCAGCCAGTGGCGATGGGCATTTTTCATGGTATCCCAGAAGAATTTCTTCTTCTGGCGGACGCTGTCAATCGACTCCATCAGGCAACCGGGGAACAAATTGGCGAACGTCCAGACCATCTTGTCAACCTCCTTGTCGAGGAGTTCGAAATCGGCATTGGGCTGATGCAGTTTGACAAATTCACGGGCAGCCTTGGCTTCTTCGCCGGTTTTGTTTTCGCCGTAAACGATCTCGCCGTCCTGCACGTAAACATCCGTGATGACCTGGGGATTGCGCACCCATTTCCCATCCACCTTCAGTACGGGAACAATCTTGCTGATCAGATTCTTCGCCTTCATCTTGTAGGCCGACCACATCTCACAGGAGACGCAGTTCCACATGGCGTCTTCGATGCCGAGGTACCAGGGCAGAAAGTCCGAGGCGCCGCCGACCGGGGCGGAACCATGTCGCGGACCCGCCTGACCGTAGATCGCCAGATCCGAGGATACGGCAAGGTCGCACGCCATGCCAATCTCCTGACCACCGGCCACCCGCATGCCGTTCACCCGGCAGATAACCGGCTTTTTGCAGAAGAGGATGGAATCAACCATGTGGTTGAAGAGTTCCATGTACTGCCCGTACTCGTCGGACCTCATGCTGTAATACTCGCTGTACTCCTTGGTGTTGCCGCCGGTGCAAAACGCGTAGGGGCCCGTGCCCGTGAAGACCACAGCCACAACGCTTCTGTCTAACGACGCGTTTTCAAAACCGGCAATCACCCCTTTGACCATTTCTGTCGTGTAGGAATTGAACTGTTTGGGGTTGTTGAGGCGAATCCACGCGGTAAAGAGGCCATCGACGACCTTCCCCGTGGGATCGGTAAGGGGCCTTTTCTCATAGACCGTACAGGGCGCTTCCGTTCCCCAATGCTTGTCCGTATGCAACGCGTGATCCTTGATGCCGTCTTCCCGCGGCAGCCATTCCAAACCCTTTAATGTCATAGCGTCTCTCCTTGTTGTTTGAATTTATCGTCTCTCTTCAGTCCTTGTTCGCGAAAGCCCGTCCCAGCCGCTTTCAGAAATCGGGGATCAGTACAATCCGTTTCATCGGCGGCGTCTTATGGTTCTCGGCAAAGGTCTGCTCGATTGTGCTCATCGGGCGCGTCTCGACGAACTCCTCGAGATTGACCTTTCCGCTCAGCACCATGTCCAGAACAATCGGGTAATACTCGGGGAGACATCCCCAGGTCCCAATAATCTCTGCGTCAAAGGCCATAAGCCGGCTGATGTTGTATTCCACCGAGCTTACGCCGTATCCCACTACCAGCAATTTCCCGGTAAAGCTCAAGAGGGCCAGCGCGATTTCCTGGCCCGCCTTGGAACCCGTCACCTCGAATATCTTCCAGCCGGTATTGGGAAGACCGTTTGCCTTGCAGAGTCCCCGGTACTCTTTGACCACTGCGCCTGTGTCCTTGCCCGTTGTGTTGATGACAAAATCCGCTCCGAATTTCAGCGCCTTATCGAGTTTTTCCTGATTGCGGGCGATGCCGATGACCGTCTTGGCGCCCAGGGCCTTGGCGACCTGCCCCATATACTGTCCTACTCCCCCGGTAATGCCAAGCACTATCACATTGTCGCCCGGCTGCAGGTCGGCCCTTTTGGCGGCCTGATAGGGCGTGGTGGCGGCATCGGCGACAACGGCAAGATGGGACAACGGAATGTTGCCCCGGTTTTTTACTTCGCACAGATCAACGCTGGGGACCGGGATATGGCTGGAAAAACCTCCATACAGGCCGATGCTGTTTCCGGGCATCTTCTGATCCAGGCACCGGTTCCCCCTCCCCGTTTTGCAGAGGTAGCACTGACGACACGGCATAACCGCTGGAATGATAACCTCTTTCCCGATCCATTTGGCATCCCCGGCAACCACTGTCCCCGAGATCTCATGCCCCAAGGTTAACGGCGGTTTGGAGACAGTCGGAACGCCGTCATAAAAATACCCCAAGTCCGTGTGACACACCCCGCAGCCGGCTACCTCTACCAACACCTCCCCGGGCTTCAAATCTGGCACTGGAATCTCTGTTTTTTGCAGTTTTCCAGGCGTGGTTTCCTTAGTCTCCCGGTTGAAGACAGTCGGCTGAACCATTTGCCATGTCTTTATCTTATCGGGTAATCCTGCCATTTTCTCCTCCTTATGTTTTTTATCAAGTCATTTATGGCCATAATGGTCCATCTTGCCTTGACAAGTTTATTAACATGCCAGGGAAAACATCTCAGATCATTCCGTAGCCGCCATCGACGCAGAGGAGCTGACCGGTAATGTAATTGGCGTCGTCCGAGGCGAGAAATACAAAAGCGGGGGCAATATCCCCGGCCTCGGCAAAGCGTTTGAGCAAAATCCGGTTCATGTAGATCTCCGCCAGCTTTTCATCCGTTCTGATCTTCTCGGACATGTCGGTGGCTACGATGCCGAGGGAGATGACATTGGCGCAGATGTTGTAGCGGGCCAGTTCCCGGGCAATGGATTTGGTCATGCTCAGGACGCCCCCCTTGGCGGCGCTGTAGTTGATTTGCCCGACTGTTCCCACCAGGCCGGCAACCGACATGACGTTGATGATTTTCCCGCTGTTTTGCCCCTTCATCAGATTGGCGGCGGCTTGGGTACAGAGGAAGGCGCCCTTCAGGTGAATGTCAACCACCTGATCCCACTGCTCTTCCGTCATCTTGAGCAGCAGGGCGGGTCTGGTAAATCCCGCATTGTTGACCAGGATATCCAGCCTGCCGAACCGCTCCATTCCCGCGGCAAAAAGGCTTTCCACGTCGGCCTTGCAGGCGACATCCGCTTTAACGGCAATGGCCTCGCTCCCCATTGCGGCGATGGCCTCCACAACCTCCTGGGCCGCCTTTTCATTGGAGGTATAGTTGACTACAACCTTGGCCCCCTCCTTCCCGTAGGCGAGGGCGACCGACCTGCCCACTCCCCGGCTGCCTCCGGTTACCAGCGCGATCTTGTCCTTGAGTTTCATAAATGGCACCTCTTTTCCAAAGGTTGATTGATCTGATTTAGTGCAACTGTTTTTCCCCGACGATAAATCCCCGATAAACAGTCATTATGGAAATGGAGCATCAATTCTGTACAGATGATCCGATAAGCTGGCCCAGCCGGATCAAAGGCCACGCGGAAGCGGCGCCTGCTTGCGGAATTTGGCGCCATTTGGCCCTCAATTGGTCCAAATCGTCTTTTCGCCACATGGCGCCAATAAATGCGCCAATGGCCTCGGCGTACTTGCCGATGGCCTGGCCGCCCAGCACCTTGCCGTCCAGCAAAACAATCCGCAAATAATCACCGCCGCTCTGCTTTTCGATAAGCTCGGATTTCCCCAGCATGCACGCGGTTGCCCGCATGGTTTTACCGAAGGTGGACGCATGGGTGTTAAAAAAATGCACTCGCGCAAACGCATAGGCGCCCAGGTATTTGACGTCATCTCCCAGGATGTTTCTGGCCACGATTTGCGCCTGCTCAATCGCGTTATGCTTCAACTGAAACATGACTGTCTCTTCGGTACAGGCATCAAAGGTTTCGACACAGTCCCCGCAGGCATAAATATCGGAAACCGAGGTTTCCATCTTCCTGTTGACCTTGATGCCGCGCCCCGTTTCGATCTGCGCGGTTTTGGCAAGCGCCGTTCCCGGAACCACGCCCGTTGCAACTACAACCGTGTCGCATTCGATCTCCCGTTTGTCCGTGACAACGCTTGCAACCTTCGCCTCCCCTTTAATCTGGAGAACCTTTTCCCCGGTATGAATATGAATCCCGTACCCCTCCATCGCCGCTTCGAGTATCCTGGCGGTGGGTTCATCAAACAGGACCGGCAGAATCCATCCCAGAAGCTCAATGATGTGAACCTCATAACCCTTTTTCTTCAATGCCTCCGCCGCTTCTATCCCGATCGCTCCGGAGCCGATCACGACCGCTTTGCTGCCTTTGTGAGCTTCGAGCTTTTCCGCTTCCGACACCTGTTTGCAACTAAATACGCCTTCGTTGCGAATCCCCTCAATCGGGGGAAAGAAAAGGGCCCCGCCATGGGCCAGCACGAGTTTGTCGTAGCCTATTTCCACGCCCTCTTCGGTTGTGACATTCTTGGCCTCCGGGTTGATGGCAGCAACCTTGCTATTGAACATAATATCGATGTCAAGCCGCTTGTAATCTTCAACGGTTTTTTTGAAAACATCTTTCTTCCCGATATTGCCGGCAAGATAATAGGGAAGCGAGCAGGGATCATATTCCGGAACAGCCTCGGCGGAAAGGATGCATATCTCGATTTCCTTGTCCCTTTCCCGCAGTTCAGAAGCCACCCGATTGCCGGCAATCCCGTTTCCCACAATAACTACCTTGTGAACATTAAACTGCGTTTTCATGTTGTATTCATCCTGAAATTATTTGGATATATGGCTCTTGAGCGCTCCGCCCGTTTTCTCACCACTCCCTTTGTCAGCGCATCCTCTTTGCTGATTTTAAGGGCCCCCTCGCGACAGGCGGTTACACACCAGGGTCCGGCCGCATCGTCTTTGCACATATCGCAGGTCATCGTCTGCCCCGTATAAGGGTTTACCGACGGGCTGCCGACCGGGCAGATATAAACGCACGCCCTGCACCCGATACAGACATCCGGGTTAGTTATAACCGTCCCATTTTCCTGTCGCACCCGCGCATTCATTGGGCACACCTTGATGCAGGGGGCGTTATCGCACGCCATGCAGATGACAGGGACGTCAACCTCCTGGACTTCAAGCCTGAGGATTTTAAGCAAGGCCAACCGGGAATTTACATTTCCCTGATGTTTCATCGAACAGGCAAGCAAGCATTGTTGACACCCGGTACATTTGAGGGGATCGATTACCAATTGTTCACGCCTTATTTCCATTCTCCGCCTTTATGAATTTCGATTATATTGTTTCGGTTTTTGCACCCTTAACCTTCTTGAAACAGCATGGTGATGTATATCTTTACAGCAGTTCCGGCGCGGATGCTACCCTGTAGATATTCCGGTTGTCAAGACAAACTTTCGTTTCCCGCGCTCCCTCTGCGCAGCCTCCAAATATTAAAGATTCACTCCCGTCTTAGTTGAAATATCACCTTCAACTATCTATTTTATCAATTAAATTCCGCATTTTGAATACTTGCAAGGGATCGCCTTCAAAACTTGTCCAGCGCCAATCTTTATTGGCTTCGGCTACCATTTATGATATAGAGCCGCCAGCGTTGTTGTAGTTAACGCGATGGCATTGTTATTATTAAATAAATTGCGACATTTATCGATAGGGAGACAATATGCAGGCATTGGAAATAATCAGCGCCGCCAAAGCGGAAGGCCGCGGATCTTTGACCGAGGCAGAATCAAAAGAAGTTCTCCGGCAATTCGCCGTGCCGGTGGTGGAGGAACGTATCGCAGTTTCTCCGGAGGATGCAATCCAGGCTGCTAAAGATACAGGGTTCCCCGTCGTTCTGAAGGGGTTGGGAACAAAACTTGCGCATAAGACCGAGCGGGGTCTTGTTTTCCTTAACCTGAACAGTGCAGAGGCGGTGGAAAAAGCGGCAAGGGCCGCGGCGACCTCGGCAGGCGCTGATCTGGAGGGATACCTGATCCAGCCGATGCTTTCCGGACATCGGGAGTTTGTGGCCGGATTGTTTCACGATCCCCAGTTCGGACCGATTGTCATGTTCGGACTGGGCGGCGTATTCACGGAAGCCATTGACGACGCTGTTTTTCGCGTCGCCCCATTGACTAAAAACGATGCGGAGCAGATGATAAATGAGATACGTTCCCGAAAACTCCTGGGGGCTTTCCGCGGCGAACAGGCGGTGGAACGAAAGCGGATCGTCAGCACCCTGCTGGGCTTGTCCCGCATCGGCATGGAAATCCCGGACATTACGGAAATTGACATCAACCCGCTTTTGGTCGGTCCCGAAGGCCGGGCAGTGGCCGTTGACGCTCTGGTTGTCCTCGGCGAGAAGCCAGCCCCCAAAAAATACCTCCCCGCGATCGCTGCATCCGCCATCGGCAAGTTTTTCTATCCGCGCTCGATCGCGGTTATCGGGGCGTCAAACGCCTTCACCAAATGGGGATACCGAATGATGTGCAGCATTATCGCCGGCGGATTCGCGGGCGAGGTTTACCCGGTCAATCCCCGGGGCGGGACAATTGCCGGCAGAACGGCCTTCAAATCGGTAGCGGAAATACCCGGTTTTGTTGACCTCGCCGTAGTCACAATCCCCGAAGACAGGGTGATCGAACTCATCCCGCAATTACAGGCGAAGGGAATAAAGAACATGCTGCTGATCACCTCCGGCTTTGCGGAAACCGGCGCAGAGGGCCGCAGGCTGCAGGATGAACTGGTGCAGGCGGCCCGGGCCGCCGATATCCTGATCATGGGCCCGAACACCATGGGTCTTTGCAACCCGCACAATGACCTGCTTTGCTGCGGAGGGGCCAATGTGCACCCCAAACCCGGGACAACGACGCTGATCTCGCAGTCGGGAAATCTCGGCGTTCAGCTTCTGGAATTTGCGGAACGCGAAGGGGTCGGCATCCGCGCCTTTGGCGGCTCGGGCAATGAGGCCATGATTACGATCGAGGATTACATGGAGGCCTTCGAGGTCGATGAGTTGACCAAGACGGTCGTGATTTATTTGGAAAGCATTAAAAACGGCCGTCGTTTCTTTGAATCCGCGCGGCGCGTCGGCTTGCTCAAACCAGTGGTAATGCTGAAGGGAGGCAGGACGGAGGCCGGGCATCACGCTGCGGTCAGTCATACCGGCGCGCTCGCCTCCAACGCCAAGGTCTTCAACGCGGCGGCGCGTCAGGCGGGAATAGTGATCGCGGAGCAGCCGATCGAGATGCTCGATGCGTCCGCGGCCTTCTCCTCGCTGCCCCTCCCCCGCGGCAACCGCGTCGCGATCATGACGCTGGGGGGCGGCTGGGGCGTTGTCACTACCGATCTCTGCGCGGAAAACGGCCTCCTCATCCCCAAGCTCTCCCCGGAACTGATCGCCAACATCAACAAGGTTCTCCCCCCCTACTGGAGCCATTCCAACCCGGTTGATCTGGTCGGAGAGTTTGACCCGAATATCCCGATGTTCGTTCTGGAACAATTATCCCAATGGGACGGCTGCGACGCGGTGCTGCATCTGGGAATTTCCGGAAGGCTTTCTTCGCTGCGCAAGATGATCAAGGACGTCAGAATATCCGACCCGGAAGCGGATCAGAATTTTCTCTCCGCGGTTCCTCAATTGCTGGAAGAGTTTGAAAACAAATTTCTTGCTCACACGGCTCATCTGATGGAAAAGACCGGCAAGCCGATTATCGGGGTGCCGCTGATGCAGGAGGAAAACATCCATACCGTAAACGATGTCGAGGGGAGCCCCTATAAAGCCGTTTCGTTTCTCACGCCGGAGCGGGCGGTCAAAGCCCTCTCCCGCATGGCCTCTTACAGCCGGTGGCGGGAACTGCAAAGGCAGCGGGAAGATTAAATCATGCCGGCCGACGCGTTTGCGCCAACGGTTGGCGCAAACGCTTATATTCAGGGAAATCGGTTAGTTGAATGCATGACGGCGTTCGCAACTTCCGTTCCCCTTGCTATCCGCCCGCTGCGAGTGGAAGCAGCAAAACCTCATCGCCATCTTTGAGCGCCGTATCCATTCCGTTCAAGAACCCCACGTCCTGCCCATTCACCATCAAGCGGATCTGCGGACGAAGGGTCTTAGTTTCGGGTTTGAAAAGGCGCCGCGACAATTTATCCCCCCCGATTTCAATCATCCGGGACAGGAGACCCCGCACATTTGTCCCCTCGGGCAGGTCAACCTCCAACTCCCCTGTGCCGAGCGCCCTTTTTAAGTGATAAATGGTTTTGATCTTGACCCGCATGTGCAGCCCATCCCTGCTGTCCGGGATCGCCTTATTCCGCAGATGTTCTTCAAATTTTGACTGTAATGCGTCAGGGGTCTCCATCATGTGGAATCCGCCACCTTCCTGATAATCTTTACTTTTACATGATATACGGAAAATAAGAAATAAATGATTGCAAAACCCACGTCAAGGGTTTTATATGTATTTCAGGACAGTTAAATCTGAAAAAAGGGATCCGGCGGCGCGCGGCCTCACGGCCTGCGACAAGATGATCGATAAAGGCAGTCCACAGGTCCAGGAGTTCACCAGAAACTGTAGAATAACTTGTTCGAGCACAAAAAGAGCCATGACTGATATCGTTAGCAAAAAACAACGATCTAAACTGATGTCGAAGGTGCGCAGCCGTGACACTAAGCCGGAATGGATTCTCCGATGTGGATTGCATAGACTCGGGTTTAGATACCGTATTAAAAACAGCCTCCTACCGGGTTGCCCGGATCTCGTCTTTCCAAAATTCCATGTAGTCCTGTTCGTCCACGGTTGTTATTGGCACAGACATCCAGGATGTAAAGACGCAAGCATGCCCAAGAGCAATGTCGATTTCTGGGAGAAAAAATTCACTGAAAATGTTGAAAGAGACCGTCGAATTATACGACAGCTCGAAATCCTTGGCTGGCGGATTTTGGTGGTATGGGAGTGCGAATTGACCAGAAAAGCGCTTGAAACCGTTTATCGGGTCGCTTATTGGCTTAGCCAAGGCAAAGTATGTTATGATAGTGGTATGAAACAACATGAGCTGCTATCCGTAGCGGAAAAAAAGATACGTTATCGAATATCCTCGTATGATAACGACCGGAACTAAATGAATCAGCGTAGATAAGGTAAGGAGCGATGGAACCAGAACGATTTGCAGTTGTCGATCTTTTTTCCGGAGCCGGAGGGATGAGCTACGGATTCCATAAGCATGCATCTTTCGAGGTAATTGCCGCAGCCGATGCTGAACTGGGGAAGCCGAGCACCGGGCAAGGCAGGCTACAGTGCAATAGCACCTATTTTAAAAACATTGGTTTTATGCCAGCCCGATTGGATTTGACGGCCATTGCTCCTGACAAATTGCGTTCTAAGCTTGGTTTGTCTGACCAACAGCATATCACCGTTCTTGCGGCGTGCCCGCCATGCACCGGGTTCAGTCGAGCCAATCCTGAGAATCATCTTCGTGATGACAAACGAAACAGCTTGGTGCGTCGATCGGCTCAGTTCGCTGTTGCCCTATCGGTTGATATCGTGGTCATGGAAAACGCTCGTGAGCTGATTCGAGGTAACTTCAAGCACCATTATGAGTGGTTCCGGGAGTATCTGGAGAGCCACGGATACAACGTGTTTGGCCGGACTTACATGCTATCCAGATTCGGACTACCACAAATTCGTGAGCGGGCAATCGTGATCGCCGCCAAGCAGCATCTTCCGCTTCATACGTTAGACAGTCTGTGGGATGGCTGGGGTGCCGCAGATGAAGCTTTGACCGTCAAAAGAACTTTTGAAATGATTGCGTCTGATGCCGATGGCTTTGATCTTTACCCGAATTTCTCGTCCGATGTAGTGCGGCGAAGAATAGCAGCAATTCCAAAGGATGGCGGCTCATGGATGGATCTCTTACCGCGTAGAGATGCCGACGAGCTGTTGACTGATGCGATGAAGCGGATCGTTGCCCACAAGCGGTTCGGATCCTACCCTGACGTTTACGGTCGCATGGTTTGGGGCAAACCCGCTCCCACAATTAAGCGCGAGTGCTCCCATGTTGGAAACGGCCGATACGCGCACCCCGAGAAGGATCGACTATGTTCTGTGCGAGAGATGGCGGCTTTGCAAGGGTTCCCGAACGATTTTGCGCTCAACGGGGCCGCCGTATCGAATATGTACCGTCACATAGGCGATGCGGTACCTCCCTTGATTTCCTATCAGCTGGCACATCTAGCTCACTGGATTCTAACGGGGAAGCAACCCCAAATTAAAGATATAATCCTACGAGGGACTAACCTGAGACAATCGGACATAATGAAAAAAGGTCAGCAGGAGTTTTTCTATGATTAATTTTACCGTTTCCGTAACTGCGGCCGAGGAGCGAAGGCTCAAAGAGTTCATCAATGCTTTGCGAACGAGTTGTAAGGTGGAAATGAATCCGAAGTCTCCTTTCAATAGTGATTCTTTCGAGAGTGAATTTCGGTCGAAACTTCTTACTCATCACTGTTTTATGGGTTCGCCCCTATTTCAGGAAAGCTTCGATTCCGCCTTTATTGCGGCTTGTTCGCATACCGGGCACAAGGTGGAGGAAGCAGCTGACGGACAACGGTTCTGGGATGTAATTGTTGATGGAAGAAGGATTAGCCTAAAGTCGTCGAAAGCGAAAAGCCTTCGCGAGGATACACTCCATATCAGCAAGCTTACCGAAGCTGCATGGATTCAGGATTGCAGAACTGCTACGAAGCGCCGCGAGCACACGCGTCGCCTTTTTAAAGAGTACTGCGATGAAGTCGATGCCATCGTGCAGCTGCGGTATTTTCAATCCTTGCATCGCTATGAACTTGTCGAAATTCCCGTCTCTCTTTTTTCTCAGATAATGGATGTCGGACGAGAGCACTTCGCCGCTGATGGCCCAACGATTAATATTCCTGTCGGTAAAAACCCGCCCGACTTCACATTAAAGCTGGATAGGTCTGACGCAAAGGTCACAATTGCAAAAATCAACAAGAAGTTGTGCTTGGTGCATGGGGTATGGCAACTTTAGCGTGCCTGCAAATCGGTGCTCGAATCGGTTAGCCGGGGGTAGTTAACCCCCAGCCCCCACACTACCCGGCATGCGGGTCCGCACCGGGCGGTTCACAGAGATTGCCGGGCCGTAGCCGGGTAGTGAAAACGAAGTTTAATGTTTATAATGTGAACCCACAGCTCTTTGACAGACAGCAGCCCTTGATCCTTGAGCCAATCGTTGTTCATGCCTGTTTGCGTTGCCAGCGTCCGGGACAGGCGGCATGGCCCCTTACGGCTGTTGGCCTAAAAAATTGTCCTTGAAAATCGCATGCAAATTGGCCATACATAGGAGGTAATTGCAAAACTCCCCATTCTTGTCATTCCCGCAACGATTCTGAGCGGGAATCTGGTTCTAACTGCTTGAAAAAACCATATTCCCGATAGAGACATTGTGTACATTAAGCTCCGCTTTCGGGAATGACAAATGGTTTTGCAATTGGCTCATAGGCTATACATAGGGAGGTGCGTGATGCTTGCAAAAATTCAAAAATGGGGGAATAGTCAGGGGCTTCGTATCTCCAAAAATCTGCTCTCGGAGGCACAGCTTGATGTCGGCGATGAAGTTGATATCAGTGTAAAAGAAGGCATTATGCTTGTGGCCCCAGCCAAAAAAATACGCGGCCGCTACTGCCTGAAGGATCTTGTGGCACGTATTCCTAAAGGCTACAAGCCCGGTGAGATTGAATGGGGTGAATCAACCGGCAAGGAGATCTGGTAGATGGCAACTTATATCCCGAGACAAGGAGACATCATTGCGCTCACTTTTGATCCACAATCCGGTCATGAACAAAAAGGCCGCCGTCCCGGGTGCTTTCAATATTGGATGCATGCATTTACTGACCGGCCAACACATCCTTCAACCGGAGCGCTAACAGCCGCGCCCGGTTAATTCGTAGTTATGCACGGAATAATTGACAGAGTAATATCGATTGTGATATTGTAATACTAACAATATATCGATGGAGGTATTGGTATGCAATCAGTCACTGTATCACCGAAATATCAGGTGGTTATACCCAAAGACGTCAGAGAATCATTAAAGCTTCAGCCGGGGCAAAAAATGCAAGTCGTAGAATATGCCGGAAGGATTGAACTTATTCCTGAACGTGATATCAAAGAGCTCCGTGGATTTCTCAAAGGCATCAATACAGAATTCAAGCGCGAGGAAGATAGATTATGAATATTGTAGATTCTTCAGGCTGGCTTGCTTATTTTGCTGATGAAATAAATGCAAAGCATTTTATGGCACCATTGAGTAATCCAACCAAGCTTATAGTTCCTGCAATAACCATATACGAAGTATTTAAAGTCATTCTGAGGGAATCCAGTGAGAATGAGGCATTACAGGCTGTCGTTGCCATGCAAAAAGGGGAAGTCATAGATTTAAATACATCACTGGCACTAGCAGCAGCAAGATTGAGTCTGGAACATCGGCTTCCAATGGCAGACAGTATTATTCTTGCAACGGCCCAAGAATTCAGGGCTACTATATGGACTCAAGATGTGGACTTTAAAGATATGAGTAAGGTCAAATATTTTCCAAAGAAATAAAAGCACAAAGAGATTCAGGTGACAAGAAATAGCTACGCCATTTTTTGCGGCTGATCCGCGCTGACAGGCAAGTTAGCCGACATTTCACTTCACCAGCCACGGATAAACGTGGCAGTATTTCGGAGATTTCGCAGGTATGCCCTATTCGTTCCGCGCGCTGGTGAGTTTATCGTTATCTGTCGTTAAAATAACAATGAGGAATTACTATGTTTGGTGCAATTGCAGGGGATGTGATCGGCTCCGTATTTGAGCATCGTGCTATAAAAACGACTGATTTTCAGTTATTTCAGAGATATTCTCGTTTTACTGATGATACGGTTCTCACAATCGCGATTGCTTATTCCGTATTACATCAAAAAGATTATGCGGCCACGCTCAAATTGTTTGGACGTAAATATCCAGATGCGGGTTACGGCGGGGCATTTATTGAATGGATATTTGAACCAGAAAGTAAGCCTTACAACAGTTGGGGAAACGGTTCCGCTATGCGTGTCAGTCCCATAGGGTTTGCTTTTTCTACAGTTGAAACTGTGTTATTAGAAGCCGAAAAAACTGCTGCAGTTTCTCATAATCATCCAGAAGGAATCAAAGGCGCGCAAGCTACGGCATTAGCTGTTTTTCTTGCTCGAACAGGGGAAAACAAAACCACTATCCGTAAAGAAATTAGTGAACGATTCAGTTATAATCTTCAACGGACGGTTGATGAGATCAGACCCAATTACAGATTTGATGTTTCCTGTCAGCGATCAGTACCAGAAGCCATAATAGCCTTTCTTGATGCAGAGAATTATGAGGATGCGATAAGAAAAGCTATCTCATTAGGCGGAGACAGTGATACTTTAGCTTGTATCGCTGGCGGAATTGCTCAGGCATTTTATAAAGAAGTTCCTGCAGAAATTACTGTGGAAGTAAGGAAAAGATTGCCACAAGACTTTTTAGAGATTATTGATACATTCAATACAAGATATATGAACAGCTAACAAGGCCAATGCAGCCGACGCAAAAAGACGCGCGGCTTATTAGTGGCGTCAGGCTTCGCATTTAAAAAAAGAGATGAAAAAACTATCAATAGTTTTGGTTTTATTCTTAATGGGTTGCATTGGAATTCCTGAAAATGTAAAACCTGTTGATAATTTCAAGTTAGAAAAATATCTGGGTAAGTGGTACGAAATCGCCAGACTGGATCATTCATTTGAACGAGGATTGACCCAGGTAACAGCAGATTACAGTTTGCGTGATGATGGGGGTATCAGGGTATTAAATCGCGGTTATTCTATTAAGGAAAAGTCATGGAAAGAGGCCGAAGGGAAGGCTTATTTTGCAAAAGGACCTGACCAGGGTTTTCTGAAAGTTTCCTTCTTTGGCCCCTTTTATGGTTCTTATATAGTTTTTGAACTTGATCACGAGAATTATCAATATTCACTGGTATGTGGCCCTGACAAATCTTATTTATGGATCCTGGCCAGAGGTCCAAAAATGAAAAAAGATATAAAAAATATTCTCATAGAAAAAGCTGCGGCATTGGGTTTTGACACGCCTAATTTGATCTTTGTCGATCATGACATATCGCCTGAAAATGCTAAGCGAGCCGACTCAAAAGGCAGCGCGGCTGATTAGTGGCGTTAGCTGTAAGCATCATAATTTGAAAGGAGAACAGAGATGACTGGAGATAACAAGTGCCCGGTGACGGGCAGAAATAGCAAACAAGTAGCTGGCGGCGGCACGTCTAACCGCGACTGGTGGCCCAACCAACTGAACCTCAGAATTCTGCATCAGCAGGACAAGAAGAGCAACCCGACGGGCGAGGACTTCAATTACACCGAGGAGTTCAAGAAACTCGACCTGGAGGCTGTCAAGAAGGATCTCCATGCGTTAATGACCGACTCGCAGGATTGGTGGCCTGCCGACTGGGGTCACTACGGACCGCTTTTCATCCGGATGGCCTGGCACAGCGCCGGCACCTACCGCATGGGCGACGGCCGCGGCGGCGCGGGGACCGGTAATCAGCGTCTTGCGCCCCTCAACAGCTGGCCCGACAACGTGAACCTCGACAAGGCACGCCGTCTGCTCTGGCCGGTCAAGCAGAAATATGGCTGCACAATTTCCTGGGCTGACCTGATGATCCTGGCCGGCAACGTCGCCCTTGAGTCGATGGGCTTCAAAACATTCGGCTTCGCCGGCGGGCGTGTGGATGTCTGGGAACCGGAAGAGGACATCTACTGGGGCAGCGAGGACGAATGGCTCGGCGACAAACGCTATTCGAGCGACCGCGATCTTGAAAACCCGCTCGCCGCCGGCCAGATGGGCCTGATCTATGTCAATCCTGAAGGACCCAACGGCAATCCCGATCCTGTCGCCTCGGGCCGGGACGTTCGGGAAACCTTCTCACGTATGGCCATGAACGACGAAGAAACCGTTGCGCTCGTTGCCGGCGGGCACACCTTTGGCAAATGCCACGGTGCCGGTCCCGCGACCCACGTGGGCCCCGAACCGGAAGCCGCCGGCCTTGAAGAACAGGGCCTTGGCTGGAAGAGCAATTTCAAAAGCGGCAAGGGCGGCGACACGATCAGCAGCGGCATCGAGGGCGCCTGGAAACCGAATCCGATCCGATGGGATATGGGCTATCTCAAGGTGCTGTTCAAGTACGAATGGGAACTCGTCAAGAGCCCGGCCGGAGCACATCAGTGGCTAGCCAAGGACGTGGAAGACGAGGACATGGTGGTCGACGCGCACAACCCGAAGCAAAAACTCCGGCCGATGATGACCACAGCGGACCTCTCTCTTCGCTTCGATCCGATCTACGAGCCTATCGCGCGGCGCTACCTGGCCAATCCAGAGGAATTCGCCGACGCCTTCGCCCGGGCCTGGTTCAAGCTGACGCACCGCGACATGGGCCCCCGATCGCGCTATCTCGGTCCGGAGGTTCCGGCAGAGGAACTCATCTGGCAGGATCCCATCCCCGCCGTCGATCACAAACTTGTCGACGACCGGGATATCGCCGCTCTCAAGGCCGAGATTATGGCTTCCGGCTTATCCGTGTCGGATCTGGTTTCGACCGCCTGGGCGTCGGCCTCCACCTTCCGCGGTTCCGACATGCGTGGCGGAGCAAACGGCGCCCGCATTCGTCTTGCTCCACAGAAGGATTGGGAAGTCAACGAGCCAGACCGGCTGGCGAAGGTGCTCAAGAGCCTGGATGGTATACGAAGTGTGTTTAACGACGCGCAGTCCGGCGGAAAAAAGGTTTCACTGGCGGACCTGATCGTTCTGGGCGGCTGCGCGGGCGTCGAACAGGCGGCCAGGAATGCCGGTCACGATGTGACGGTTCCCTTCACGCCTGGACGCATGGACGCCTCACAGGAACAGACCGATGTGGCCTCCTTCGGCGTACTCGAGCCCAAGGCCGACGGTTTCCGCAACTACCAGAAGGCCAAGTACGCCGTATCGGCATGTGAGATGCTGGTCGACAAGGCCCAACTCCTGACGTTGACCGCTCCTGAGATGACGGTTCTCCTCGGCGGTATGCGCGTCCTGGGCGCGAACTTCGGCGGGTCGCGGCATGGTGTCTTCACCAAGAGGCCGGAGACACTGACCAACGACTTTTTCGTGAACCTGCTCGACATGGGCACGGAATGGAAGGCAACTTCAGAAGAGGAAGACCTGTTCGAGGGCCGCGATTGCAAGACGGGCGAACTCAAGTGGACCGCCACCGGTGTCGACCTGATCTTCGGTTCGAACTCCCAGCTCCGGGCCGTGGCCGAAGTATATGGTTGTCAGGACTCCCGGGAGAAGTTCACAAGTGATTTTGTTGCGGTCTGGAACAAAATCATGAATCTCGACCGGTTCGACCTGGCTTGATCGCAGTCTAAATGTCTTCAAGGGCTTCTGACAGGACGGCATAAAACGGGCAGTTAACACCGCGTTTCAGCTGGCGCCGCTTCGCGGCGCGGCTGAACTCGTCGTTGGGAACAGGAAAACCCTATAATGGCAAAGATGACTAACAAAGAAAGAAGGTTGAAAATTTTTCAATACGGCTCGGCAGCGATTGCCAAGTATACAAACGGTGATTCTTCACTGTATTATTGTCCAATATGCGGGGTTGGATATCCTGAATCCTCAGCTATTGCAGGCGCAGATCTCACACTGGAGGATGTTCCTCCCAAGAGTGTTGGCGGAAAGCCAATCCTCCAGACATGTCGCCAGTGCAATTCATCAGCAGGACACAAAATTGATGTTAGCACTGCAAGCAAAAGGAAATTCGAAGAATTTTGGAGGGTAGTGTGTGGTCAAGAAAATGGAACGATACCCTTTGCTACACTGTCAATGGCGGATTTTAGCATAGCAACCTCCATTTGCACAGAACGCTCTTTTGATGTAATGCCGCTTCCTAATGCCAATCAGCCAGCTACAATCGAGAAGTACAAGGAGTACCTCGGCAATCTCGCCGCCAACAATGTCAACGGCTTCGAATTCAAGCTGTCAATGACTCAAAAATACGATCACCGCTTCTACAAATTGAGCCAGCTCAAGTCCGCGTTTCTGCTGATGTTTGCTTGGCTTGGATATCGCTACGCTTTTGACCCACGCCTGGAAGTCGTACGGCGGCAGATTCAAGAACCGGAAAACAATATCTTGGGTACGAGATTCTGGATAGAAGGAAACGAGAGTATGCCGTTGAATAAAGTAATGTTTTTGCGCAATCCGTTACATATGTTTTTGGTTTCGTTCGACGGCTTTTCTATTCTTCTTCCGTCCTTAAATCCTATGGATGATATTTACAATACTCTGCCAAGCTTTTGGGAGAAAGGGCAGCGAGTATCCCTCGAAGCCCAAGTGTTGTTGAGCAGTTGGCCTGAAAGATTGCAGATGAAATTAGACTATTCATAGATAATCACCTCCGTTCAGATGACTCTAAGGGGTGGCAAATGACATTGTTTGAAAAATTACTGGATCTATTTGGAAGAGATACCGACTGTAATTCCATCAAAAATTATCAAGCCGATTCCAAACCTCAACGCTTAACAACTGAATACAAACCCTTATCCTTAACGGACGAATACGAATCGATTGCCGAAATCAGTGCAAAATTGTCACATAGCAGAGAGGCTACACCCTCAGAATTTGATACCCCCGAGGTTATTGTTGTTGGAGTGTCTTTCTACCAGAAGGCATTGGAAAAGATTTGCGGCGGTAGGCGCGAGGAAGGCATTGAGTTGCATGTGCAGGCCGAAATAATACCTTATGACGATAATTCTGATGACGCTCATGCAGTCAAAATTGAAATTGAAGGCGAAATCGTTGGACATCTTAGTAGAAAAAAAGCACTTATATGGCGCAGCAAAATGATATCTGAAGGATTTTCCGGTGCAGTGACTTGTCCAGCAAAAATTGCATGGGATAGAAACTTCGACAAAGCAGGATCTTATGGAGTATGGCTCGATATAGATTTAACCCTTCCAAATAGTTTGCCCGAAAGAAATAGTGCGCATGCGATATCGGCTCCCCCAAATCAGTCAAACCCCATAGAATTCCTTGTCAATCAGCTTAATAGATTTGAGTTATTGAATTGTAAAGCGGGCGATGAAGTTAATCTTTGGCAGAAGGGTGATAGCAGGGAAATTTATATTTACAGAAAGAATACTCCTTTTGGAAAAGGACAAATTGGCATTTGCCCTGATTCTGTCTATGATGACTTGTTGGCTGCTGCCGGATGGGATGCCAGTATTGCCAGTATTTATGATGGTGGCTGTAAAATTGTTTGCAAACTCCTTTCAAAAGCTGAGATGGGTAAAGAAGAAGATCAAGATGAGGCGCTTGATAACGCCCAGACGGACTACATAGAACCGAGCAAGGAGGAAGTCTCTCGTGAGATGGAAAAATGGATGTTCGTCTTCAAGAAGAAGCTCGACGCCCTCCAGAAACCTGACAAGTGGTTTCATGAAGAAACACAGGAGGAGAAGAGGCGCAGGAAATCTTCTGAATTTTCCCGCCGCTGGATGAAGCCTTTTGTCAGACCTGCTGATTTTGAACGAGAGGAAGTTCGCGCTTTGGCTGTGAATGGCTTATACTGGTCGCAAATAATCATGAAGGAATTAAGGAAGGTTATAAGGCAAGCAAGAAAAGAGGGGGCAATATATGACGGGACATTACATTCGCTATACGGCCTTGCAATTGTCTCTTCTCTTCGTGATGACTTTTGCAATTCATTGCCTTCAGGCTACAATAATTCAGTATGCGAATATGTTGCATACAGCGAAATTGAGGGAATAGGGATTGACTACATGAAAATCGGCTACAGCAACCTAAATGCGTTGGGAAAAACTGACATCAAGTGGCTTATTGAAAGGTTTGGCGAGCCGAATCAACACATGACAACAAAAGATATTTACTCTGAGATAATCTCTAATGCCATTATTCGTTATATATGGAATAAACACGAAGATGGAAACAGAAAATTTGGAAAATATGGCGTCCTAACCATAGAGCAATGCCTGGAAGGAGAAATAAAGTCTGGATTCTATTCAAGGTTTCTTATAGCCGGGCAAGCAACGCGGTCATTCCTTGACAGAGGACAAAGCCGAGAGGAATAGGCATTGCCCTACCATAAAATCCACCGGATAAAACCGGTGATTTTCATGTTATGCCAACAAAGGACGAGTGATATGGCGACAAAATACAAGATATTGCAGAAGATACTTGCTGGATCGAAAAATATCCGGTTCTCTGATATGATAGAACTTGTGGAAGGCTTCGGGTTCCGGCTTTCTCGGACTGATGGCAGCCACCACATTTTCGTGCATCCTGACATTCCGGAGCTTGTCAATCTCCAAGAGGTGAAAGGGCAAGCGAAACCATACCAGATGCGCCAATTTCTAAAGTTGATCGAACGCCACAGCTTAAGACTGGAGGAGGACAAATGAGAGATTACCATATAAACATTTTCTACTCTGAAGATGACGAAGGTTAC
>JAHYJE010000032.1 GCA_019429105.1 Syntrophobacterales bacterium | reverse complement strand
GCCTTTCTCTGGGCAGGAGTCCCTTCATCGAATCGGTCAAGAAACGCGAGGGGGCTCCTTTTACTTCCCCTCACCCTTCTTGGCTAAATCAGATTATTTGTCCACCATTTTCTGTGGCCGTGCTCAAGGGAAGGTCGAAATATAGAGAGGTTCAGGAAATTCTTTGCCGATGATGAGACCGTTTATATTCCCAAGGCTTATTGGGATTTAACCACGCCGAAAGTACTGACCATGGAATACATCCATGGCATCAAGATATCCGGACTGGAACAACTGCGGGCGGCCGGGATAGACCGTAAGACCGTCGCCATCAACGGAGCAAATTTTGTCCTCAAGGAGGTCTTTGAGTTTCATTTCTTCCATGCCGACCCCCATCCGGGAAATATCTTTGCCCTTGAAAATAACGTGATCGCGCCCGTGGACTTCGGTATGGTCGGGATGCTCGATGAGGAAATCGTTCGCCAGTTGGGCATCGTGCTCACAGCTATCGTGCAAAAGGACGCGGATACGCTGGTAAGTGTTCTCCTGAGTGTTAGCCTGGCGCCGGAACCAATGAATCGAAGAGCCTTCAGGGCGGAACTGGCGGATTTTATTGAACGCTACTATGAACTCCCTTTGCAGCAGTTAATCATCAAGGCAATTATCGACGATCTTATGGGTCTTGTCCACCGTCACGGGCTGCGGTTTCCGCCGGAGTTGGTCATGATGGCAAAGGCGCTCGTGATGTATCAAGGTGTGGGCACTATGCTCTATCCTGAATTTAATATTATTGAACATGCCGGACCTTATGTTCAGAAACTTATGATGCGGAGGCTGGATCCAGCCAGGCAGTTAAAGGAATTCTCCAAACTGGCCGGAGAGACTGTCTCATTCCTGAAGGAATTGCCGACCGACTTACGGGACATCCTTGTAAAATTGAAGAAGGATGAATTGGGAATCAGGTTTGAACATCGGGGACTTGAACGCCTTATCGACGAATTGGATATATCCAGCAATCGTCTGAGCTTTGCGGTGGTCATTGCCGCCCTCATTATCGGATCATCCCTTGTGTTCCAAACAGGAGCAGGCCCAGAACTGTTTGGCTATCCCCTCCTCGGTCTTGCCGGTTTCCTCGTGGCCAGCATCTTGGGTATATGGCTGCTCTTCGGCATTTTGCGCTCGGGAAGATTATGAACCACGGTTTAAAAGGTCTGAAAGATGAAGGCGGATATTTTAAACATACTTTTCTCTTCACTGTTGTCCCAATGTTATTTGAAATGTTGCCGTGGGATGAAACCAAAACCGTTTCTGGAGATCGCCTTGATCCTTATCCTTATCCTTATCCCTATCCTTATCCTTTTTTTCCTGCCACGGACATCCCTTGCCGGGGACGAAGAAGCGCGGAGGTCGGATACCCTGACCATTTACCTGGAAAACGATGTCTTCGCCTTCGACAACAATGACCGCTATTACACCCATGGGACGAAGATCTCCTTGTAAAATGTGGGGACATAATACCTAAAATGTGGGTAAAATGTGGGGACATAATACCAGTTATTTCGTAGATCAGTATAATATCCCCTGTTCTCGACTTCTAAGAATGGCGAATTTGCCACAATTTGGAAATGGAGGAACGCTTTCTCTGTTATCATAAAGAATGATTTTATGCGGGAAGCACCCCCAGTTTTGCCCATGGCCCCGCATGAGATTGTATCCTCCTACCGGACGGTGGGCGATTGTGAGGAAATCTGAATGCCCTTACCGATCAATATCCATGAACTGCTCCGTGGCAAGAGTGTCGAATGGGAGCGGCGGGAGTTCAAAGAGGGGAAGAAGCAGTGGTAAACTCCGTTTACCACCGCGGCTACGATGTCCGGGAGCCGGTGGAAATCCGCATCATGCATGACGAGTTGGTGGTCCTGAGCTGTTGGTGAACAATGAAAACCCTAAAGAGCCAATTGCAAAACTATTTGTCATTCCCGAAAGCGGAGCTTAATGTACACAATGCTTCTATCGGGAATACGGTTTTTGAAGCAGTTAGAACCAGATTATGAACATTAAACTTCGTTTTCCCGCTTAAAATCATTGCGGGAATGACAGAATGTGAGAGTTTTGCAATTGCCTCTAACTAATGAAAATAAAAAATCCGACGGCTGGAGCGCGACCCGCCAACAACTCGCCACCTGGGAGCAACCTGCGCTGCTCGCCCTGGTGAAAGACCTTTATGAAACGGCCGCCGGGAACCGCGACTTTATCCAGGCCCGTTGTCAGGCCGGGGAAAGCGGCGGCAAGGCTCTGGAAAAGTATCGGGCCAAGATTGTGGCGCAGTTCTTTCCCGCACGAGGCTTCGGAAAACTGAAGCTGCGCGAGGCGCGCAAGGCAATCAGCGATTACCGCAAGGCCACGTGCAACCTTGCCGGTACGGTGGAACTGCTGATGACTTATGTGGAAAACGGCGCCAGATTCACCCGCGAGTATGGGGATATCGACGAACGGTTTTACGACAGCGTGGAGTCTGCACTGGAGGAGCTTGCCGATCTGCTGCACGCTGAGGCGCGGGAGATGTATCCACAGCTTCGTGATCGCTTGACGAGGGTGGAACGGATGACCGACGGCATCGGCTGGGGATTTCACGATTTCATCGGAGATGTCGTCAGGCAGTTGGAGAAGGACCTCGGGGGCCGCTGACCAGTACTCTTGGAGATTTACAACTAACGCCGCAGGGGCACGACTTTAGTCGCTTTTAGTTACTCGCCCCGGAATACCGGTTTCCTTTTTTCGGCGAAGGCGGCGAGGGCCTCCAGGCGGTCTTTGGTGGGGATGGTCACATCATAGGCCTTTGATTCGAGGGAAAGCGCAACGCCAAGGGATGCCTCTGTCCCGAAATTCAGCGCAAACTTCGCCTGGGCAACCCCGATAGGACCGTTTTTGGCTATCTCCAGGGCTATCTCCCGCGCCGCCGTCAGCAGCTCCGCCGGTTCGACAACGCGGTTGACCAGACCGATCTTAAGGGCAGTCTGGGCGTCGAGCCTGCGGGCGGTAAAGATCAGCTCTTTTGCCTTGGCAAGCCCGACGATTCTCGGCAGCCGCTGGGTGCCGCCGCCGCCCGGAATGATGCCGAGGCTGGTCTCGGTAAGCCCCATGATTGCGTTTTCGGAGGCAATCCTGATATCGGAGGCAAGGGCAATTTCCATGCCGCCGCCGAAGGCATAGCCGTTTATTGCCGCGATCACCGGCACACGCACCTGTTCCACCGCGGTAAAGGTGTTGCGGATCGTGAAAATAAAACGGCGCACCTGATCATCGCTCAGGGTGCGGCGCTCCTTCAGGTCGGCGCCGGTCGAAAAAGAGGACTTTTTAGGATCGTCTCCCGCCGCGCCGGTTATGATTATGCACCTAAGCGCGAGATCAAAATTTGCCTCGCGGATTGTCTCGGCAAGCTCCGCCAGGAGTTCAAAATTGAAGCAGTTCATCGCCTCGGGGCGATTGAGCGTGAGGGTAAGGATTCCTTCCTCGGTCCTTTCCTTCAAGAGAACATCAGCCATGTGAACTCCTTATAATTTATAAACATAATAGATAATTGCAGACATATTCATCGGTGAGCGGGTTTAAATTGCCCTCCACCATAGCCCTCCCCCGCAGGGGGTATTTCTCGGGACAGTCTCCCCTGCCCCTAATCCCCTTTGTACATCGACTCTATCAGGTCGGCGTATTGCGCATTGATGAACTTGCGTTTGACCTTCATGGTCGGGGTGACCTCCCCGTCTTCAGTATAAAGTTTTTTGTCGAGGATACGGAATTTACGGATGTTTTCGACGCGCGCCACCTGATCATTGACCTTGTTTATCTCTTCCTGAATAAGATTTATCACCTCCGCCGTCTGGGTGAGACTGGCAAACGTGGTAAATTGAACCTTCATATCCTGGGCGTATTTGACCACGTTTTCCTCATCGATGACGATGATGGCGCTGACAAACTTGCGCTTGTCGCCGATTATCACCGCATCGTTGATGTAGGGGGAGAACTTCAGTAGATTTTCTATAAACTGCGGGGCGATATTCTTGCCGCCGGCGGTGATGATCAAATCCTTCTTACGATCGGTGATTTTCAGAAAACCATCCTCGTCGATCACCCCGACATCGCCGGTATGCATCCAGCCGTCCTGCAGGGCCTCGCGGGTTGTCTCCTCATCGCGGTAATAACCCTTGAAGATCCCCTTGTGGCGCACAAGAATCTCTCCATCCTCGGCAATAATGACCTCTGTTTCCGGAAGAGCCCTGCCGACCGTTCCTATCTTGAAGTTCTTTTCTTCAGACATGTGGGTAATGCCGGTGGTCTCCGTCATCCCGTAACCTTCGCGGATTGGAATTCCTATGCTCTGAAAATATTTCAAGATACTGGCTGAAATAGGCGCGGCCCCGGAAAAACCGATTTTCACACGGTCAAACCCCAGACGCTCCTTGAGCTTGCGGAAGGTTACAAAATACGCGATCTGATAGACAATTGCCAACCACAAAGAAACCGGACTGCCCGACAGTTTTTGGTTATTGTAACGTTCCCCGATCATGATCGATGTCTTGTAAACGAGTTTTTTAAAAGGCGTGGCATCCTTCATCTTCAGGACAATGCCGGAGTAATATTTTTCCCAAATCCTCGGCACCGCATGAAACAACGTCGGCGAGACATCCTTCATGTCCGCCATAACCGTGTCGGTGTTTTCGGTAAAGTTTACGGTGTGGCCGACCGTCATGTGCACCATCATATCAAAAATCTGTTCATATACGTGATTTAATGGAAGAAATGATATAGTTTCATCATCCGGGCTGCCCTGGGTAACGATGGTGGCTTTCTGGCCTACCCAAAGATACCCCTCATGCGAGAGCATGGCCCCCTTGGGCGGACCAGTTGTTCCCGAAGTATAGATAATGCCTGCAATATCCTCCCCTTTTCCCAGAGCGACCAGCTCATCGAAAAGTTTCGGCATCTTTTTGTCGATCTTTTCTCCGAGCGCCAGCAAATCGTCAAAACTCATCACCATCGGGTCATGAAAATCGCGCAATCCTTCCGTGTCCCAGACGATCATCTTTTTCAGGGCGGGGGTATTCTGGCGAAAGGTGAGGGCCTTGTCCAATTGTTCTTCGTCTTCGCAGAGATAGATAACCGACTCGGAATGGCCGACTACATATTCACACTCTTTGACGGGATTGGTCGTATAGACGCCGACAAAAGTGGCCCCCGCGGACATTGCCCCGAAGGCGCAGTAGAGCCACTCCGGTTTGTTTTCACCGATGATCGATACATGATCGCCCTTGCGCACGCCCAGTTCGTGCAGCCCCAGGGCCACATATTTGACCTTTTGCAGATATTCCGACCAGTGAACATCCTTCCAGATGCCGAGGTCCTTATATCTCAAGGCCACCCTTTCCGGCTGCAAACCCGTCATGTTAATCAAGGCCTTGGGCAGTGTATCTATAAGCATGCCGCTTTTCTCCCTATTGGCATAATATTTTATTCAAGCTGCTCTTTTGTTTTACCGGAAACGGACCTTGCGGCGATACCGCTTGTAGCCCTTCACCGAAACCTCTTTGGCGATTCCCAGATAAAACTCTTTGACGTCCTCATCTTCCCGCAAGACCTCCGGCTTGTCGGCGCGGACAATCCGGCCGTTTTCCATAAGAAACGCGAAATTGGAATACTTCAACGCCATATTGACATTCTGCTCGACCAGCAGAATCGTGACCCCGTCTTGCTTGTTGATGTCGGCGATGATCGTGAAGATCTCCTGCGTCAGCAGCGGCGACAGACCCAGGGAAGGTTCATCGAGCATCAGCAATTTGGGACGGCTCATCAGAGCCCGCCCGATGGCCAGCATCTGCTGCTCGCCGCCGCTGAGATGTCCGGCCTCCTGATCGTGCCGTTTTTTCAGGATCGGAAAGTATTCGAATATACGTTCTATATCGTCATTGATTTCTTTTCTGTCCCTTCTGGTATAGGCGCCCATCCGGATATTTTCGATCACGGAAAGTTCCGGGAAAACCTCTCTTCCTTCCGGTACATAGCTTATCCCCATGCGAACGATTTCATCGGTATTTTTGCGATCGATGCGCTCGCCGAGAAATTCAATGGTCCCCTTTTCCGGCTGCTCTTCTTTTAAATCATAGAGAAGCCGCATGATCGTCTTGAGCGTGGTTGTCTTGCCGGCGCCATTTGAACCAAGCAGGGCCACGATATCGCCCTGTTTTATCTCAAAAGAGATGCCGTGGAGGGCCCTGATCAAATCGTACCAGGTTTCGATATTGTTTACTTTCAGCATCAGTGCTCCTCCCCAAGATAGGCTTTGATAACCTCCGGGTGGCTCTGCACGACTGCCGCAGTCCCCTCAACAATCTTCTGCCCCTGATTCACCGCAAGTATCCGGTCGGAGATGCCCATGATCATCTTCATATCGTGTTCAATAAGCAGGATCGTAACGTCATAGTCCGCCTGAATGTCCTTGATCCAGATATTCAGGTCTTCCTTCTCCTCGGTGTTCATCCCGGCGGATGGTTCATCGAGCAGAAGGACTTGCGGCTCCAGCGCTAGCGCCCGTCCCAGTTCGACCAGCTTGCGCTTCCCATAGGGCAGGTTTCCCACATAGCTGTTGCGAACAGACTGAAGGTCAAGAAAATCTATTATCTTTTCCACTATTTTCCGGTTGGCTATCTCCTCTTTTGCGGCAAATGATCCCCTGCCCCAAAGAAAGGCGCCGGCAAAAACACCGGTCTTCATGTGCAAATGCCTGCCCAGCATCAGGTTGTCCATTACCGTCGCCTTGCCAAAAAGCTCGATATTCTGAAAGGTTCGGGCAACCCCTTTGCGGGCGATGTGATCCGGGGAAAACCCTACCAGATTTTCCCCATTGCAGATAATACTGCCGTGGCTGGGCTTGTATATTCCGCTGATCATGTTGAAAATGGTAGTCTTGCCGGAGCCGTTCGGTCCGATTATGGAAAAGATGGAATTCTTTTCGACGCTGAAGCTGATATCATTGACCGCCTTCAGGCCGCCAAAGCTGATGCTTAAATTTTCAACCTTAAAATGATCCATTTCCGAAAATTCCATTCCTTGAATTCGGGGTCGGGAGACTAAAGGCGATTCCAGTACAAAGCAGGCAGCTTCCGAACGTCTGCAAATTGTCCGGAAGCTGCCGCAATATGCCGTTATTTGTTCCAGGTCGCCAGATCGTTCTTGGTCCAGCCCTGCAGGTCAATATAGCTGCCATTCGGACCGCATTTCTGAATCATTACCGAATCAGTCCCCTGATGCTGTTTTTCGGTCCAGGTGACCGGAGGACCAATCGTCTGATGCCCCTTGACCGAGTTTAACGCCTTTAACAGCGACTCTGTACTCAGGTTTCTCCCGGCCCTCTTGAGCGCATCGACAATGGGGTCGGCAAAGAGCAGTCCCGCCAGATAAAAGGTTCCCCAGCGCTCCTGTGGGGCAAACCTTTTGGCCGCCTCACGGTATTTGACCATGTATTTGTTGGTGGTCGAGCTGGGAATCTCTCCAAAAGCGCCAGTTATAACCCCTTCCCATAATCCGCCGGTAATCTTGAACATAAGCGGGTAATCGGAAAGTGTGTTCGAAGAAACCCACTGAGGCTTGAAGCCGACATTCGCACTCGTCTTCAGGGCAATAACGGCGGTAGTGGGACCAACAAACATCATCACTGTTTCAGCCCCTGAATTTTTCAGACGGAGGATCTGGGAGCCCAAATCCTTCTCGGTCGGCTCCACGGGAATTTCCGCTACAAACTGCATTTTGTAAGTAGCCAATCGTTTCTTTGCCCCCTCCAGGCCATCTTTTCCGTAGGCGTCATTCTGATAGAGCATCGCTATCTTTGTGGATTTGAGTTTTTCGACGATGTATTTCGCAAGGATGCTCCCCTCATCGTTGTAGAGAGGGTAAACGGCAAACAAATACGGATCAAGCGGCTCGATGAAGTTGTCATCGGCTGCGGAAGGACCAACCCATACAATCTTGTTTTTGGAAAGATAATCCTTGACGGCCATGCCGCAGGCAGCGCCAACGCCGCCGACAAAGGCAAAGACCCCCTGGCGCTCGACCAGTTCCTTGACCACCGCCGATGTCTGGGCGGGATTGTACATGTCATCCCGGATGAAATATTTGATCTTCCTGCCATTAATGCCGCCCTCTTCATTGACGATATCAAAAAGCAGCTTGCTGCCCCTCGCCACCGACCCCCAAGGCGCCGCCGGCCCGGTCTGCGGCCCCCACTGACCGATGCGGATCTCGTTATCGTCAAACCCCGGGGGATTTGCCGCCGATGACAAAGCCGTAAGCGACAATAGCGCCACTAACGCTACCATTGTGACAAAAAATTTCTTGCTGCCCATGATTGTGACCTCCTTTTTTGAACGTTTGGGATTTTCCGTTAGCCGGCTCACTTTATCCACACTTCCGTCCTGCAAAAAACAACGACACTCCTTTATCTTAACTCCCCTGCCCGCAGCGGGCGCAACGAATGATTAAAAAAGGCTAAACCTTTTTTATGTAATGCTTGGCGAAAAGCCCGCTCGGACGTACGCACAGCACAAGAACTATGACTATAAAGGCGATGATCGGTTTCCATTCCGGCCAGAAATACCCGAAATAGTTCTCAATTAGCCCCATCAGCCCGCCGCCGATGATCACCCCCGGGATGCTCATGAGCCCCCCGAGAACAGCGGCGGCAAAGGCGCGCAGAAACGGCTCCATCATGAAGGCAGGATCGAGCGTTGCCCGGGAGGCAAAAAACATTCCCGCAATCGCGCCAATCAGGGAGCTGAACCCCCAGGCGAAGGAGAACATCCTTTCGGTTCTTATCCCCATGATTTTTGCGGCGTTTTTATTCTGCTGCGTCGCCCGCATCGCCGTTCCCAGGCGGGTATATTTAAAGAAAACAAAAAGAAAAAGCATGATGAAGGCGGTAACAGCAAGTATGGCGATTGCCCAATTGTTGATAATCATCCCCTTTACTGGTTCGTAGGTAACCGAGGGATTCACGGGGAGGGAAAAGAACTGCTGCTCGGCGCCCCATTTCCAGCTTGCCAGTCCCATAAGAAACATCTCCGCCCCCAGCGTAATGACAATCATTCCCAGGATAGTCGGATGCTTGGCGGGACGCAGGAAGAGAAACTCTATAAGAACCCCCATCACGATTGAAAACAGCATCGTGATCAGGAAGGCCATCCAAAAAGGGTATCCATAAAAATTAAGGATATGAAAGGCAACAAAGGTGGAAAACATCGCCATCTCCCCCTGGGCAAAGTTAACCACCTCTGACGTCTTGTAAATTATTACCACCGCCGTGGCAAAGAGACCATAACAAGCGCCAATTGCCAATCCTTCCACAAAAAGCTGACCAAAGGGCATTTTATCACCTTCCCGAATTATGCTAAAGCAGGGGAGATTCGCGACACCCCTACCAAGGAACGAATCAATGATCCCCACCATTTTTCATGAACGGCAAGCTTCGCTTAAAGTCTCTAAAAGTTTCGAGCCATAGCCGATAAAACCGCTTTTATCAAAGTATCCTAACAGACTATCCACCTGAGCAGTTGCCAAATATCCATCTCTAAAACGGCCAAGTCATCCAGTATTTTTTAAAACGGATCCAGACGCCGAACATTCCCAGCGGCTCGAAGATGATGATTCCGATCATAATAAGCCCAATGGCCATGCTGCTGAAATTTTCGAGACCTACGGTCGTGAACCACTTATCGGAAATGTAGAGCATGAACTTCCCGAAATAGGGAACCTCGGCGATGTTTTTAAACAGGTCGTACTGCAGATAGGTGATAAGCGTCGCCCCCATGATGCTCCCCGAGACAGTGCCGAGGCCGCCGACGACAACCATCACCAAAAACATGATCGATAAAATCATGTTGAAGGTAAAGGGATCAAAGAATCCCAGGATAAAACCAAAAAGGCCGCCCGCAATGCCGGCATAAAAGGCGCTGACCGCAAAGGCCAGTGTTTTGTAGATGGTCAGATTTACCCCGATCACCTCCGCCGCGATATCGCTGTCGCGGATCGCCACAAAGGAGCGACCAACCCGTGTTTTCAGGATATTGACCGCGCCGACCACCATAATAATCGCGATCACAAGAATCAGGTAATATTTCTGCAGGTCATTCGTCACCGGCAGACTGAGGCCGATCTGCTCTATTCCCAGATCGAGGGGCGGCGTCTTCATTCCCATGCGGCCGCCGAATATTTCCATGGCGCCGATGATATGCATTATCGTCAGCCCGAAACCAAGCGAGGCGATCGCCAGATAGGGGCCCTCCAGCCGCAGGGCCGGCAGCCCCAGAATAAAACCAAAAAAGGCGGCGACGAACGCGGCAATGACAATTGCCAGCAGAAACGGGATATGAAAAGTTGACATAAGCATGGCGGTTCCGTAGGCCCCGATCGCAAAAAAACCGGCGTGACCGAGGGATATCTGCCCGGTCGAGCCAGCAAGTATATTCAGACCCACGGCCAGGATCATGTGCACCATGATGATATTCAGCAGGTATATGTAATAATTGGGGGCATAAAGGGGAAAGGTGAAAAGAAGGATCAGCAGGGCGGATGTCCAGAAGAGCACTACCCCGCTCTTGAAGAGCTGAACGTCTTCATAGTAATCGCGTTTCATATCCATAGAGAGACACCTCAAAAATGACAGTATTCATCCGACCGAAGAAGTCATATAAATAATCGTCAAGCAACTGCAAGGCCGGCCAAGGGCAATAACTATCGAAAGCTGTTTCTGCTGCTGAAATATTTTTCAAAAACCTACAAATTAACATTGCAGATAAGGCAGTTCTGCGAACCAATGAATGATTGTTATTGTAGATATGCGCGGAGAGTGTCTAACAGCAACCCTTCGGAACTGTCAAGAACTTTTTTCTAATAAAGGGAGCCAGATTAATTTTCTTTCTCGAGCAACCTCAGTGGCCAAAAGAAGGGCAAAGTCATTTGCACGCCCCTCGCTTCCGAGTTCGCCCGTTAGAAAGGATGAGAAATATGGACACAGGCGCCGCATTATATTTTGAATGCTCGTAGGCGGTGGACCCCGCATAACTTCACCCCCTCCCGGGTAGAACAAAATTATCGCGGCTTCCCTTTTATTTCATTGACTTTCGCTCAGGTTTCTGTTTATCTCCCGCAACTTTGCAAACAGGCGGCGCCGATTTAGATGAAACTTGAAGAATTCTCGTATGACCTGCCGGAAGAGCTCATCGCCCAGCAACCTGCGGCGGTTCGCGATCAATCCCGGATGATGGTTGTAAACAGAACAACAAAAGAAATTGAATTCCGCGAATTTCGGAATCTTCCGGATTATTTTGGCGCAGGCGACGCTCTGGCAATCAATGACTCCCGGGTTTTCCCGGCCCGCTTGACCGGCAGGAAGGAAACAGGGGCGCTCATTGAAATCCTTTTGTTGGCAAAGGATAAGTCGGAGGGTAAAAAAGAGGTCTGGAAGGCAATGCTGCGTCCCGCCAAAAGGGTGGCGCCGGCAATGACGTTCTTTCTAACAGAGGGGTGTTCCGCACGAATATTACAGCGCCTCTCCGAAAAACAATGGCTTATGGAATTCACCACGGACATGCCTTTCGACGATTTTCTTCTTTGCTGCGGCCGGGCGCCCTTGCCTCCCTACATAAAGCGAAAGAGGGGGGGAACTCGCTCACAGGAAGACTTGGAACGCTATCAGACCATCTATGCCAAAGAACCGGGTTCCGTGGCGGCGCCGACGGCAGGCCTCCACTTTACCAGCGAAGTTATTGCGGCTCTGAACAGACGCGAGGTGAAAATCGCCCCCATTACCCTGCACGTCGGCTACGGGACTTTTGTCCCGATTGAAGCCGAAAACGTGGAAGACCACGTAATGGAAGAGGAATATTTTTCAATATCGGCTGAGACAGCCGCAATGATCAACGGCGCCAAACGGGTGATCGCCGTGGGAACCACCTCGACCAGGGTTCTCGAGTCCACCGCCGATAAGAACGGCCGGGTAAAACCCCTAAACGGCTCCACCCTTCTCTACATTTACCCTGGTTACAAATTCCGGCGCGTCGATGCCCTTTTAACCAATTTTCACCTCCCGAAATCGTCTCTTTTTTTACTGGCATGCGCCTTCGCCGGCAGGGAGCTGATACTGGAGGCTTACCGCCTGGCCGTTGAAAACAGGTTTCGTTTTTACAGCTACGGCGATTGCATGCTTATCATATGATATTTGAAACGATAACCACAGACCCCGGGTGCGGGGCCCGACTCGGCAAGATCAGCACCCCTCGCGGCGAAATAAGAACCCCCGCCTTCATGCCGGTGGGAACCCAGGGCACGGTTAAGGGGCTCTTGCCGGAACAGGTCCGCGCGCTGGGGGCGGATATCATCCTCGGCAACACCTACCATCTCTATTTGCGGCCCGGCCATGAATTGATCGCAACCCTGGGCGGTCTCCACAAGTTCATGAACTGGCAGGGGCCAATCCTGACCGATAGCGGCGGCTTTCAGGTTTACAGCCTCGGCGCCCTGCGCAAAACAAACGACGACGGGGCGGTTTTTCAGTCGCACATCGACGGTTCAAAACATTTTCTGAGCCCGGAAAAGGCGGTTGAGATTCAGGAAGCGCTCGGCAGCGACATCATGATGTGCCTCGACGAATGTATTGCCTATCCGGCAGACAGAAAAAAGGCGGAGGAGGCGCTACGCCGCACCGCCCAATGGGCAAAACGTTGCCGGGAAGCAAAGAAAAATCCCAAGCAGGCCCTCTTCGGGATTGTCCAGGGGGGCTTTTACCCGGACCTCCGCCGCCAGGCAGTTGATGACATGCGGAATATCGGTTTCGACGGCTATGCCATAGGCGGTCTCAGCGTGGGCGAGCCGAAAGAGCTAATGCTGGAAACCCTCGCCGCAACGACCCCCCTGCTGCCGCCGGAAGCGCCCCGCTATCTTATGGGAGTAGGCACTCCCGAGGATCTCGTGGAGGGTGTTTCCCAGGGGATCGACATGTTCGATTGCGTTATGCCGACCCGTTCGGCGCGCAACGGATTATTGTTTACAAACGAGGGAAAGGTTGTTATAAGAAACGCCCGTTACAGGGAGGATAGTTCGCCAATTGAAAGTGGATGTGATTGTTATACCTGCCAAAATTATTCACGCGCCTATCTGCGGCATCTTTATGCCGCCGGGGAAATTCTGGCAATGGTCTTGAACACCATTCACAATCTCCGCTATTATCTGCGTCTTATGGAAAACATGCGAGCGGCGATCAAAGACGGTAGTTTTGTGGAATTCCGCCGTGTTTTCCTCGCAACACGGAGCATTGATGAGGCAATCGGCAGCGAAAGCAACATAAATTAACCAATCCAATTACTAAAGGAGGTATTTACTGTGATTAATTCAGCATTTGCGATGGCCCCGCCCGGGGGTGGAGGAGGCGCCGGAGGCGGTGACATCAGTTTCATCATAATGATGGCGGTACTTTTCGGGATTTTTTATTTTCTGATGATCAGGCCTCAGCAGAAGAAACAGAAAGAAATCAAGAATATGATCGCTAATTTGGCGCACGGAGACACCGTGATGACCTCTGGCGGCATTCAGGGCAAGGTGACCGGTTTGACGGAGACGGTAGTCACCCTGGAAATTGCCGACAAGGTGAAGATCAAGGTCAACCGCAGCTTCATCTCCGCTGTTCTTCAGAAATCGACTTCCGTGGAATAATTATAACAGTCAGTCTTCGGTGATCGCCTTCAGGCCGCAGACTGAAGACTGACAAAAGACAGCTTAACAAAACAGCGGTTTATAACGCCGGCCGTCGATCGCCGAAAACCGAAAATTGAAAGGGGTAAACCATGTTGAAAAGCATCAGAATAAGAGCCGCCATCGTCATCTTGCTTTGTCTGGCGGCGCTTGTCTATCTGGCGCCTTCGCTCTCCACCAGTCTGCCCGAAAGCTGGAAGAAATATCTTCCCATGGACAAAATCCATCTTGGCCTTGATTTGCAAGGGGGGATGCACCTTGTTCTGGAGGTAGATTCGGCAAAGGCAGTGGAAAGTACGCTGGCCAGGTCAATTAACGACCTCAAAGAAAACATGATGGAAAAAAGGATCCGCTTCAAGCTGACCACAAATGCCGCCGGAGGAAACGCGGCCTTTGAGTTCCCGGACGCCCCGGCGCGGGATGCCTTTGACGACCTGCTTGCAAAACAGTATCCGGATCTCGAGGTTGCCTCTTCCGGCGCGGTTGAAGGCAAGGGGATCGCAACCGTCAAAATCAAGGATAAACGCGCCCTCGAAATCAAAAAAATGGCGGTCGAGCAAAGTCTGGAGACCATTCGCAACCGGGTTGACCAGTTCGGCGTTACCGAGCCGGAAATCATTCCCCAGGGGACCGATCGCATCATCGTGCAGCTTCCCGGCATCAAGGATACGACAAGGGCCAAAAGCCTGATCGGCCGGACGGCCCTTTTGGAGTTTAAATTGGTTGACGAAGAAAATAGCCTTGACGAGGCGCTGAAGGGAAATATCCCGGAGGGTGATGTAATAGCCTCTGAATCTCGTCTGGATCGAACATCCGGACGGAGAAACGAGATTCCACTGCTCCTCAAAAACAGGACGTTGATGTCCGGAGATGCCCTGGAAAGCGCGAAGGTGCAGATCGGAGACCGCTTCGGCGAACCGCATGTATCGATTAAATTCAATTCTCAGGGCGCAACGGAATTTGAACGGATTACCGGCGAAAACGTAAAAAAACGTCTGGCCATCGTCCTTGACGGCGTGGTCCACTCGGCGCCGGTCATCCAGGAGAAAATTGCCGGCGGTGAAGCGCAGATTACCGGCTCTTTCACGATGGAGGAGGCAAGCGATCTGGCGATCGTCCTGCGCGCCGGCGCCCTTCCCGCTCCGGTCACCATCCTCGAAGAGAGAACCGTTGGTCCTTCCCTGGGGCAGGATTCGATCGACAAGGGAACCTGGGCAAGCATCATTGCCGGAATCCTGGTCCTTTTGTTCATGATCGCCTATTACAAGGCGACCGGCCTGATCGCAGACGTCGCCCTGACTATGAACATGCTGCTGTTATTGGGCGTCATGGTTGCATTCAAGGCGACGCTGACCCTCCCCGGCATTGCCGGAATCGTCCTCACCATAGGGATGGCGGTTGACGCAAACGTTTTGATCAATGAGCGAATCAAAGAGGAACTCCGCCTGAGCAAGACTCCCCGGGCGGCTATTGAGGCTGGTTATAAAAAGGCCTTCCTGACCATTTTCGACTCCAATGTTACGACCCTCGTTGCCGCCTTGTTCCTCTTCGGTTTTGGCACCGGACCGGTCAAGGGATTTGCCGTGACCCTCACAATCGGCATTTTGGTCAGCATGTTCACCGCAGTCTTTGTGACAAGAATTCTCTTCGACTATTTTGTCTGGAATCGCAAGATTGAGAAGATCAGCATTTAGACGAACAGGAAGGCTGCAACCACATTAAGGAAACGGCAAGATATTGCTAACGAGGAGAACGGCATGGAAATATTAAAAACGGAAACCCATTATAATTTTGTAAAGTTGATGAAACCAACTGTGATTTTGTCACTGGCGGTTATTATAATAGGGATTGCATCACTGATATGGCACGGGGGGCCCAATTTCGGAATTGATTTCTCCGGCGGGACCCTGATCCAGATAAAATTCAAAAATGCTACCCATACCGACAAGATTCGGAGCGCCTTCCAATCATCCGGGTTTGAAGGCAGCATCATTCAGGATTACGGTCCCCTCGAGGTTATAGTAAGAACCCCTGAAAGAGGACAGAATGCAGCAAGCCTGACCACTGACGTCGAAAAGGCCGCGCAAACCGCCTTCGGCGCCGGCAATTACGAAATCCGGCGCATCGAGATGGTAGGCCCCAAGGTCGGCCGAGATCTGACGCGCAAGGCAATTCTGGCAATCATTTTTTCATGGATCGGCATCCTTGTCTATGTGGGCATCAGGTTCGAGTTCCGGTATGCCCTGGGGGGGATCATCGCCCTGGTCCACGACGTTCTGGTAACGATAACCTTCCTTTCGCTGTTCGACAAGGAATTTGACCTGAATATCGTTGCCGCCCTTTTGACCATTATCGGGTACTCGATCAACGACACCATCGTAATTTTTGACCGGATCCGCGAAAATGCCCGTAAAAACATAAAACAATCCCTGAACGATATTATCAATGCCAGCGTCAACCAGACCCTCAGCCGGACGATCCTGACCTCGTTTACGGTCTTCATTGTTCTGTTGGTTTTGTTCTTTTTCGGCGGGCAGGTTATCCATGATTTTACCTTCGCCTTGATCGTCGGCACATTATCCGGCGTTTATTCAACTGTTTTTATTGCCAGTCCGATCGTGCTGCTTTTCGAAAAAATCCGGCCTTCCGGGCTTAAAAGGAAAAAATAGCCTTGACGCCGCTTGAGCTTTTAGGAACAGGTTTTTTCATGCTGGTTTTGCTGCTGGGGATATTCTCCATCCTTTTCGGCTTTCCCGGGACGGTGGTCATCCTGATCGACGCGGCCATTTATGCCGCGTTTACCGGTTTTGACCGAATCGGCGGAAAAATCCTGCTTGTCCTGTTTATTCTCTCCATCCTCGCCGAATTGTCCGATTTTGCGATCGGCATGGCCGGCGCCGTAAAATTCGGCGCCTCAAAAAAATCTCTCCTGGCTTCCTTTCTGGGAGGCATGCTCGGGGCCATTCTCCTGTCCCCGGTCATGCTGGGGTTAGGGGCCGTTCTGGGCGCCTTTTTAGGGGGTTTTGTCGGCGTTTTTACCGTAGAGCTTCTTCAGCAGCTTAATCTGAAACCGGCGTTGCGGGCCGCCTGGGGAAGTATTGTCGGCAGGGCGGCCGGAGTTTGCGTCAAGGGGGCCTTCGCGCTTGCAATGACCGTGATCACCCTCTCGGGCGTCTATAACTAAAAAGGAAAACAGATGACCAAACAAAAATCTAAATTACGGGAATATTTTGAAGCAATCATTTTAGCCGTCGTTATCGCCTTCTTCGTAAGAACATTCTTCGTTCAGGCCTACAAGATCCCGTCCGGCTCCATGAAGCCGACCCTGCTGATCGGCGACCATCTGCTTGTAACCAAGTTCAACTACGGCGTCAAACTGCCGTTAATCCGCTCAACCCTGATTCCGTTCGGCAAACCAAAACGGGGCGATATAGTTGTTTTCATTTATCCTGAAGACAGATCCAAGGATTTTATCAAACGGATGATCGGGCTTCCCGGAGACACGATCGAGGTGCGGAACAAGCAGGTTTTTATCAACAACCTTCCGTGGAACGACGAATACGGAAAGCATGTGGACAATCTTGTAATCCCCGGTTCTGTCCAGCCCCGCGACAACTTCGGTCCGGTGACAGTGCCTGAGGACTCATTTTTCGTGATGGGGGACAACCGGGATGAAAGCTACGACAGCCGCTTCTGGGGATTCGTCCGTCAACAGGATATACTGGGGAAGGCGCTGGTCATCTACTGGTCGTGGGACAGTGACAACAACAACGTGCGCTGGAACAGAACCGGAAGAATACTCAACTGACTACGTGCCCAGCAGTGAGAAAAATATCATTGCCAACGACAATAAGGTCAATACGGCAACCGTAAACCAGGAAATGCCATTCATTATCGGACCATTGACATACTTTCCCATAATGCGCTTGTCGTTTACCAAAAGCAGCATGAAGACAAGAATGACCGGCAGGAGCGCCCCGTTGATGACCTGTGAATAAAACATAATACGGATAAGCGGCATGTCCGGCATGAGGATTATTCCCGCGCCCAGAAAAATCATCAGCGTGTAGAGGCTGTAAAACTGGGGGGCCTGCAGAAACTTTCGGTCGAGACTCGATTCCCAGCCGAAGGCCTCGCAGATCGTATAAGCGGTGGAAATGGGCAGGATCGAGGCGGCAAACAGGGAGGCGTTCAGAAGTCCGAACGCGAAAAGCAGCGCCGCGTACTGGCCAGCGAGCGGGGCCAGAGCTTGGGCGGCGTCAACGGCGCTTTCGATCCGGATCCCGTTTTTGAAGAGCGTCATCGCGCACAGCAGGATGATAAAAAAGGCGATCACATTGACCATAACCGACCCGAAGATCACATCCAGCCTGGTAAAGGGATAGTCGTCGGCCTTCAGTCCCTTGTCCACAACGGACGATTGCAGGTAAAACTGCATCCAGGGGGCGATCGTCGTCCCGACCAGCGCCACAACCATCGCCAGAAAACCGGCATCCATTCTGAATACCGGGGTCAGGAATGCCGAACCCACTGCACTCCAGTCAGGATTCCCCATAAAGCCGGAGATTATATAAGAAAAATAAATAACACAGGCAAAGAGAAATACCTTCTCGACGGATTTGTAATTCCCCTTCACCACCAGCCACCAGACAAAAGCCGCGCTCACAGGCACGGATATATATCTGCTGACGCCGAAAATCTCCATGCTCGCCGCGATTCCGGCAAATTCGGAGATCGTGTTGCCGAGATTCGTCAGAAAAAGGGCGATCATCAGGTAAAAGGTAATCCGCGCCCCGAAACGCTCCCGGATCAAGTCGGATAAACCCTTACCCGAAACCACACCCATCCGGGCGCACATCTCCTGGATTACGATCAGCACCCCGGTAATCGGGATTAGCGTCCACAAAAGCGAAAGGCCGTAATCGGCGCCGGCCAGCGAGTAGGTTGTTATTCCGCCGGCATCGTTGTCAACATTGGAGGTAATGATTCCCGGCCCGATAAGGGCGAAAAAAAGCCAAAGCTTCCGCCAGCGGCGGGCGCCGAAAAATGCGTGCAAAAAACCACCCACCCTTTTATTGACCGCATTGCCCATCCTTCAGCGCCTTCCTCATCCATTTTGGTGCTATCTTCCCAGTTTCGCCGCTATTACTTCAAGGAGATTTTTAAATAGAATAACTCCTTTGAGTTGTTCATCATCATCCACGACAGGAATCGCCTGCAGGCCATACTTGAAAAAATCGTCAGCGATCTGCCCTTTTTTTTCTTCAACATTGACAAAGATTACCCGCGTATCCATGATCCCGGAGAGCGCAGCCTCCGGCTCCGCCGCAAGCAGCTCCCGCAGGGAAACCACGCCGAGGATATGCTCTTGCTCGTCCACAACGTAACTATAGTAAATAAGATCGAGATCGTCCGCGTCAGCGCGAATGGCTTGCAGAGCCTCCGCGACGGTGCAGTTCGGGGAAAAGCTGGGATAAGCTGTGGTCATCAACCCACCGGCCTTCTCTTCCGGATGGGCAAGAAGTTCCTTCATGTCGTCGGCCGCATCCTTTTCCATTTCATTCAGAATGCCTTCGACCTTTTCCGGCGAAAGATCGCCAAGGAGATCGGCTGCCTCAGAAAGAGACATCTCCTCAATAATATCAGATGCATCTTCGGTGGAAAGACCCTCAATCAGGCTGACCTGCACCTTGGGATCAGTCTCCTCGAGCGTTTCCGCCGCTGTTTCGACGTCCAGCGCGTTAAAGACGGCTTTGCGCTGATGGATATCAAGGTCCTCAATGATATCAGCGAGATCTGCTGGGTGCAGTTGGCCAAGACGATTCTGGGCGATCGTCAATTGCAACAGATCCGGAGAGGAGATCATCTGCACAAACTTCCAGGAAATGAGCTGGTCGGACATCTCATAATCAAAAAGGGCCCGGAGGACAAAACCGAACAGAGTTTTAAGGCCGACACGTCGCAAGAGTCCATGAAAACCGACATCTACATGAACAAGGTACAACTCGTTATTCGCTATCAGAAACTGCAGGTCGTTAACGCGCCTGATTTTCGCCCCATCGGTGTCAACCACCTGCTTATCCAGAAGCGCCTCTTTGAGCATGAGTTCGCTGGCGGCAAGTTCCTTATCCGGAGGCAAATCATCGTCGGCAAAACTTGCCGTAAAATGACCATCCGTAAAATAAAAGCCCTGACTCGAAAATAAACGGATTTTCCTGTTCTTTTCCAGACGCAGCATCGCACCCGTAACATGGGGATACGTTTCGTCAATATTGACGATCAGGTCAAGGAGCCTGCCTACAGAATTTCCCCTCGGATCAATTATCTTTTCGCCAAGCAATTGACTGAAAAATATAAAGAGTTCCGAATTATGCTGATTAGGGATCATGTTTGCCATGATTATAGGCGCCTCCAAATTACGCCCGCGTATAGCATTTATTCCAATATTCAAGCAATCTTTTTCAACGCTGCGTTTATGGCTGAATAACGTTTTTGACGTCCGTACCCTCGAGTCAAGAAAAAACATTTTTTCTTGCGAGGTAATTGCAAAACTCTCACATTCTGTCATTCCCGCAATGATTTTAAGCGGGAATCTGGTTCTAACTGCTTGAAAAACCGTATTCCCGATAGAAGCATTCGGGAATGACAAATAGTTTTGCAATTGGCTCTTGCATAATTAGCTAATATATGTTCAGAAACTACCCAATCAACACTCCCAAAAAAGTAGCAGCTTTTTTAGCAGTTAGACACGCCGGATTTGAAAACTACAAATTAATGGAGGGAGGAAATTACTATGAGAATTACGATTCTTGCGGTGGCAGCCTTTTTAGGTGCAGTCTTAGCTTCCACTGCCTTCGCCGAGGTTGACCACGCCCAGTTTGTCGAAGGCGCCACTTTTAAAAGCGGCCAGGAGGTTACCGCAAAATGTCTGGAGTGCCACGACAAGGAGGCCGCCGATTTAATGAAGACAACGCACTGGAAATGGTCTAAAGAACAGGATGTAAACGGAAAGAAGATGGAGTTAGGCAAGAAGAACGTCATCAACAACTTTTGCCTGGCCGTTCCCGGCAACTGGCCCGGTTGCACCATTTGTCATGCCGGCTACGACTGGAAGGATGGCAGCTACGACTTCTCCAAGGCCGAAAATGTCGATTGTCTCGCCTGCCACGACACAACCGGTTCGTACAAAAAGGTGTCTCCCGCCGTTCAGCCGGATCCGAAGCTCGATTTGGCAAAGCTCGCCCTGAAAGTAGGGGCAACTTCGCGAAAATCGTGCGGCTCCTGCCACTTCTACGGGGGCGGCGGCGATCATGTTAAACACGGCGATCTGGACTCCTCCCTGACCAATCCGACCGCGGAGATTGATGTGCACATGGGCGGCCAGGCAAAGATGGAATGCACCGGGTGTCACTCGGCCGAGAAGCATGCAATAAAGGGACAATCGCTGACGATTGCCGGCAGCAATGCTGAGCGCATCGCCTGCACCGATTGTCATAGTGATGCCAAAATTCATAAAAATCAGTTTGTGGAAAAGCACATCGCGAAGGTAGCCTGCCAGGCCTGCCACATCCCGACAATCGCCAAAAGCCTGCCTACCAAGGTTTGGTGGGACTGGTCAAAAGCCGGCAAAAACATCAAACCGAAGAAGGATGCCTTCGGCATGGATAATTATCTGAAAATAAAGGGCGAATTCAAATGGAATAAAAACTTCGCTCCGGAACTGCTTTGGTACAACGGCAAGGCCGAGAGAATTCTACCCGGCGACAAGATCAACCCGGCAAAGGTTGTCAAATTAAATAGCCCGCAGGGCAATCGTTTCGACAAGAATTCCAAGCTCATGCCCTTCAAGGTCATGCGGGGGAAACAGCCCTATGACTCCGGCAACAACACCATGGCTTTTGCAAAATTATTTAACGGCTACTGGAAAGACTTCAACTGGGACAAGGCGATTGAAGAAGGAATGAAGGCCGGCGGCCAGCCCTACAGTGGAAAATACGGCTTTGTGGAAACCAGTATGGCAATGCCTGTCAACCACATGGTTGCCCCCAAAGAGCAGGCCTTCCGCTGCACGGCCTGCCATGGCTCCCATGGGAAGCTTGACTGGAAAGCGCTGGGGTATGAAAATGACCCGATCCTGAAAAAGAAGAAATAAACCTCATTTCGTTCCAGCGGGCTTCCCCTGCCAACGGGAAGTCCGCTGGAATTATTATCAATTTAAAAACCGCCCTTGATAGCCAAGCCTGCGCCTGCTATAAGCCCCGCCGAACGAATTTGCATTCAAAAACGCGATCATCCTGTTTACAAAGGGGATCTGCCATACTATTTCATTCGGGAGATTAAGAATACTTGATTTACATCAAAGAGTTAAGCCTTTCCTTTGCCGACCGGAAGATCTTCGACAATCTCAACTGGACAATCCCTGACCGCAGCCGGGTCGGTCTGGTCGGCGACAACGGAGCGGGGAAAACAACCCTCTTGAAGATAATTGCCGGCATCCTTGAGCCGGACAAGGGTTCAATAGAAATATCCAACCGCAAAAAGGCGACCATAGGCTATCTCCCGCAGGACCTTGTGGAACTTGATCCCATTCCCCTTTTGGAATTTGTCCGGATTAAAAGCGGCGTGTTTGATCTGGAAAAGAAGCTGAAACTCTGCGAAGAAGCCCTTTCCAACTCCAGCGGCAATGACGCTGATCACGAAAAACTTTTATCCGATTATGAACGAAGTACGGCCCTCTTCGATGCGAAAAACGGCTATGCCTTCGAGGCCCGGGCAAAGCAGATGCTCGCCGGCTTCGGCTTTCAGGAAACGGATTTTCTCAAGAACTGCGCCGACTTCTCCGGCGGCTGGAAGATGCGGATCATGCTTTCCGTCATCCTGCTTTCCCGACCGGATATAATGCTCCTCGACGAACCGACCAACCACTTGGACACGGAGAGCATGGAATGGATGGAAAGTCAGCTTAAGGACTATCCCGGCATGATCATTACGATCACCCATGATCGCGTTTTTCTGGACAAAATAACCGGTTTCATCGCCGAGCTGTCCGGTCAAAAACTTGAAATATACAAAGGAAATTACACATATTATCTCAGGGAGAAGCAGCGCCGCAAAGAGGCCCTGAAAAAGGAGATGGAGCTCCAGAAGGCCGAGATCAAACGGATCAAAGACTTTGTCGAGCGGTTCCGTTACAAGGCAACCAAGGCCAATCAGGTGCAAAGCCGCCTCAAGATGCTCGAAAGATTCGACTCTATCCGCGAGGAAGGGGAAGGAAAAACCGTGACGATCCGCTTTCCGGAAAGCCCCAAAAGCGGCAAGGAAGTCCTCTCGGTCAGCGGCCTGGCCAAAGCGTACGGCGATCATGCTGTCTTTCACGATCTCAATTTTACCCTCTATCGCGGAGAAAAGGCCGCAGTCGTGGGAATGAACGGGGCCGGCAAATCCACTCTCTCGCGCCTATTGAGCGGCGCCGAAGAACCGTCCTCCGGAAATATAGCCATTGGCCTGAATGTGAAAACCGCTTTTTTCTCTCAGGAAAGCGCGCTGAACCTAGATTACGACAGAACGATCTGGGAAGAGGTCAATCTCGTCGGCACAAGAAGCAACGACCAGGAACGGCGCAACCTTCTCGGCGCCTTTCTGTTTTCCGGGGATGACGTTTACAAGAAAATCTCCGTCCTCTCCGGCGGCGAAAAATCTCGTCTCGCCCTGTTGAAGATACTCCTCGAAGACACAAACCTCCTGATCCTTGACGAGCCGACAAACCATCTCGACATCAAGACCAAGGAGGTCTTTCAGAACGCCTTGTTGAGTTACGGGGGAACCATCCTGATTGTCTCCCACGACCGCTATTTCCTCGACAACCTCGTGGGACGGGTATTTGAACTCAAGGACGGCATCTGCCATGAGTACAACGGCAACTACTCGTGGTTCATTGAAAAAAGAAAGGAACTGGAGTCAGCGCCGTCTTCTGTCCTCTCCGCTTCGCCCCTGCAAAAAGAAGGCAATGCCGGGGTGGAACTCGTTCAAGCGGGTGGTGAAATAAAGGCAAAAAAGACCAAAGAAGAAAAACGCTCAGAGGCTGAGGAGAGAAACCGCATCTCGAAGGCGACCGCCAGTCTCAAAAGGGAACTGGCCAAAACAGAGACCAAAATCTCTCTCCTTGAGAAAAAAAAACGGGAAACCGAAGAGGCTCTTTGCCAAACGGAAATATATCAGCAACCGGAGCTTGTCCGGCAGATGAACCTCGAACTCAGGTCTATTGACGGGGAGTTGGAAGACCTCTACTATGCATGGAACGATCTCACCCTGAAAATAGAGGCTTGGGAAGAATCAGCGCCCCTGTAATGCCCCCGCCCGCAAGGGAAAGGTATTGTTGATGGCTTCGCAACAAATCGGAAAGCTGCCATTTTGTTATTGCAAGCGCTACGCGGCAATCTCCAAAGTTGCTGATTATAAAAGAGATTGCCACGCCGGTACGCTCATCGCAATGACAGGCAGGGACTTTTTACGGAATCGTCATTATTGGTGAGGACAAAGGCGGCTATGCCCCGTCCAGGCCGGAGGATTCCTGCTTCCGGAACCACCCACCCGGATCGACAAAGAACTCTTCCGTGTCCTTCAGGGAGGTGAAATGCTCATGCTCGATATTCGCCAGCAGCTCAAAAAAGGCCTTCTCTTTCGGCTCCACCGATTTGTCTCGGAGCTCTGCATAGAACTGCGCCCCTTTTGCCTCGAAATCAATGGCAACGCGAACGGCCTTTAAGTCGTCTTCAACGCCGCTGCTGTTTGCCGTCCCCTTCGCCGCTGTTCCGAAAACCGCTTTCACCGCAGAATTTTTCACCTGCAGCGAAACAGTTCCCGGCCATTTCTGATCCTTTTTCCAGACTTCGGCAAGCTGCGACAGGCGCTCGTAGTGCTCGAGCTCCTCTTCGGCAATCTGCGCAAACATCGCCTTGCCCAGCGGGTTTGACGTTCTCGCGGCATTCTCAAGATAGAAATTACGCTCCGTCATCTCGTTTTTCAGCGCCATTTCCAGTGCATTCAATCGTTCTTCCATAACATTCCCCTTTCGTTAATTCGATTGCTTGTTTTCCTTCCCTTGAACCGCTTTGATCAACTGTGGGCGAAACGTTAGACGCCAGGCGTTTCTTAACCCCCTCGGCATTGTCATCGGTACTTGCCAGGGAAATCCGGTTTGCGCTTCTCTTTCATGGCTTTAATCCCCTCCCGGGCGTCGAGACTGCTGAAGACAGGCATTCCGATTTCCAGCTCCTTCCGGAAGGCTTCCCGGTAGCTCATGTCCATGCTCTCCCGCAAGCAGCGCACGATCCCCTGAACTGCCAGGGGCCCATTGCCCGCTATTCTTGCGGCCATCTCCAGCGCCGCCTCCATCAACCCGCCGGAGGGGACAACGCGATTGAGGAAACCCCAGTTATAAAGGGTATGGGCGCTGAAATTGTCCGCAGTCAAAAGCACCTCCATCGCCCGGCAGGGAGTCAGGATGCGGGGCAGGTAAACATTGGAACCGCCTGTCGGCATAATCCCGAGACTTGCCTCCCGCATCTGAAAAACCGCATCCGCGGAGGCAAGGCGCAGATCGGCGCCCATCACCATCTCAAAGCCGCCGGTCAGACAATAACCGTTTACCGCCGCGATGACCGGCTTTTTTACGATGTTCGGCTTCAACATGGCCTCCGCAACCTGAGTTCCGAATTCGTCAAACCATTTTTCCGCCTCGGTCTGAGGTTCCCGCATCTTGGTCAGAATCGGGATCGCCGAACCCAGGTCCATCCCCGAGCAGAAGATATCCGGGAGACAGGAATAGAGGATGACGACCCTGATTTCGTCATCGGCATTGATCTCCTGCCACGCCCGGTGCAGATCCATCAGAATCTGCGGGTCGAGTGCGTTTTTCTCCTTCGGACGGTTCAGGCCGACCTTGACAATATGTCCCTCTTTTTCGTAATTAAGCGCCATTCATTGCCTCCCCGGCGGCCTGCGGCCGCGTTCCATAGTTTTCCTGAATCCAGTTCAGATACGCGCCGCTGCGAATCCTCTCCCCCCAACCCCGGTTTTCGAGATACCACAAAACTGTCTTCCTCAGCCCCGTGGCAAACGACTCCCGCGGGGACCAACCCAGTTCCCGATGCAGTTTAGAGAAATCAATGGCGTAGCGGCGATCATGTCCGGGGCGATCCTTCACAAAGGTTATCAGTCCCCGGCGTGGGTTTCCGGCAGGCGAAAATTCGTCTAAAAGATCACAGATCATCTCGACAATAACAATATTTTCCATCTCCGCATGTCCACCGATGTTGTACGTCCCACCCCGCTTTCCCTTTCCCATTATTTCCGCAATTGCCTCGCAATGGTCGGTGACGTAGAGCCAATCGCGAACATTTTTTCCGTCTCCATAAACGGGCAGCGCCTTTCCCTCCAGGGCATTGAGAATAACCAGCGGAATCAGCTTTTCGGGGAACTGATAAGGGCCGTAGTTGTTTGAACAATTCGATATTGTGGTCGGCAGACCGTACGTTTCATGGTAGGCGCGCACCAGGTGATCGGACGATGCCTTGGATGCCGAATAGGGGCTGTTCGGACGATAAGGCGTCTCTTCGGTAAAATATCCGTCCGGACCGAGGCTGCCATAGACCTCGTCGGTGCTGATGTGATGGAAGAGATAAAATTTCCCGGAAGAGGCAGTTGCCCGGGCCGCCTCCAGCAGATTGAATGTACCATTGATGTTGGTCTGAATGAACGCCTCCGGTCTTTTTATCGAACGATCGACATGCGACTCGGCGGCAAAATGGCAGACGGAATCGATTGCATAGCGTGAAAAAATCGCCTGGATTGCCGGCGAATCGCAAATATCCGCCTTTTCGAAGACGTACCTGCCGGGATATTGCTCAGCGAGCCCCTGGAGATTTTCCGGATTTCCCGCATAAGTCAGGCAGTCAACATTGACGATCCGCCCGTGAAAATTATCGTTTGCCAGCAGATAACGGATAAAGTTGCTCCCGATAAATCCGCATCCCCCTGTTACCAGTAGATTTTCGCTGTCCATTTTCCTCCTTTTCTGATGCCGGTTCATTGCCCCCGGAAAGGGGGTCGAAGGTTGACGACTGCGTATTTTAACGAGACCATCCACCTTCGTCCGCCATAATATTTTATTTTGCGCTGTTGTCAATCAATATCGTCAAAAAAATTGATTGGGAAGGTAAATATATCAAAGGTCTTTTGGGGCAAAGCGGCAAAGATGTGGCGATGAAAATGGTCGATGTGATCGCAAAGGGACGGATAACGATGGCTGCTTGGGGGAGAGCCGCAGTCGAACGTGATGAATCAGGCTCGAGAGGTGTAACCCACTCAGGAATATCTACGGTGGGCTTTTGTGCATGCGATAATCCACCCGGTGGATATACAAATTTTCCAATCCCGATTCCCTGCAGGTCAATGCCTTTTATTGTTATTATGTCCCCCGAATATCTAAATTCTACGAAAAATACGGCTTTGTTGCACTTCCAGGCTACGCGATGCAATTATTTTCGCCCCTTGAAACACTTCGCCTGTCTTGTAATAACAAAAGTATGGGGTCTTGAATTTTATCGTTTTGCAGCGGAGGATTCTTTCTCTTATAGTAAATGTTTGAGAAAAATGCGTTTGTATAGCGGAGTACTTTTGGCAATCAATAAGGCGTCCGTAATAAAGCTGAGATGCCCTCGAAATTGTCTTCACCTACTTATCATCTATTTCAATCATTGCGATTAGCTGACAACTCTTTATTGTAGTCAATAACCGAGGCTGATGTGTTTTTATACAAGCTTTCTTTCCGTAATGCGCAGAAGAAGATTGGAAACTCGGTAAGTTACCTCGATACATAATACCCCGCATCCGTAAGGACTTTTTTTACCGCATTCATTTGACCCCGTGAGGCGCTGTTTTGTTGGGCGAAGTCAACGGCAGCATCCCGAACTTTCCGAATCCCGTCCTTGTCTCGTTGATCGGGCAAGGCCCATTGGTTTTTCCTGCCGTTTTCAAACTCGACAAACAAGGTCCCGCTCCTTACAAACGTAGACATCCGGAAGATCGCCTTTTTAACTCTTGGCGGCATTGGTCTCGGTGTTCGAGGAGATGGACAGGCAATGGTGAATACTCGCCTGAGAACATCGTCTTCCGTCTCGCCGAACTTGCCTCTTTTAGCGATTTCATTCCATACTTCGTCGGATATCCGGATGGTTTTCATGGCTGTCTCCTGAAAAGATGATTCAATAACCTATCTCCAAGCCAGCAACGACCTCAGAACGGAGCGTCATAATCGTTATCCGGTTGCGCCGTCTTGGGTTTGATCGGTGATGTTTTTCCGTCCTGAATGGTCAGGTGATTCTTGGCTGCCGCATCTTTGAGAAGAGAAAATTCCTCAAGTTCCATACCCTTTGTTGTGCTGAGATAAACCCACTGGGTTGCGCGGGCGACACCAACGAACAACATTCGTTGCTTCAACCTGCTGTCATGAATATTATCGAAGGCACTCGCCGTTATTTTCGGGAGAAGGACACTGTCGAACGTAAGGCCCTTGGCGCTGTGGTACGTTGCGATCTTGGGAAGGTTGTTGCCAAAATCAAAATCCGCCGGCATACCCGGCCTCTTTGGAGGTACGGCTTTCTCAATATCGATCCCCCTCTCCTGCATGGCGGTGGCAAAACCATGTACCTGCTTGTTTTTCGGCACAACGATGCCGACACGTTCGTTCCTCAACTGGCGCTGTCGAATGACCTCGGCCATGCGATCCATCTCCTCGTCATGATTGCTGGCGATAAAGCAGAGCGGCCGTTCCTTCGTCAGTTGCTGCGTACCGATTTGAGAAAGATAATGTCCGCGACGTACGGGGTCGGGTATAAAATATGCCGCCAGTTGAGCCACATAGGGTGAGTTTCTATAAGCTCCCAACAGCGTGGCGTTTTCCTTCCTGAGTCCCATCCTTGCCAAGATCTGTTCTTCCCCGGCGCCCTCTTCAAATATCTGCTGCATCCGGTCGGCGAAGACGGTGACATGCCGTGCCGCCAAGGAAATGATTTCAAAGGCCTGTGGGCTCAAATCCTGCCCTTCATCCACAAGGATGAAATCCAGGGTCTTTTGAAGAGCAGGACGCGTCTTCAAGCGCTCCAGGACGGATAGACGGATCTTTTCAAAATCGATGGTTCTCCCTGCCCAAGGGAGGCTTTTCGATATTTCCCTCTCGTAGATGAGGCGGCACCAGTGATCGAAGGTGCTGACCGTCTCATCAGGGAGTCCCAGGAATTGAATCCCCGATTTGATGTACTGTTTGATGACGTTTGTGAAGACGAAGACCCTGTATTTTTCCGAAGGAACTTTATATGTCTTGGCCAGGTAGCTCGCCCGATGGATCAGAACCTGCGTTTTTCCGGATCCGGCAATTCCGAAGACGACACGGTTTTGATCCGGCTTCATTTCAACGGCCCGGGTCTGGTCCGGCGTTAGATCTCCCGGTGGCAAGAGCCATGTTCCCATCGTTACCCCCTCACGATCAATCCGCCCTTGATCCCCGGCAGTGGCGCCTCCAAATCGATATCCGGTTCCCCTTTTTTCTTTCGTTTGCTCTTTTCCTTTTCCGCCTGTTGGGTGGCCTTTTCATCCTCTGCACCTCGTGCCGCCGTTATAAACCAACCCAGCTCCCAGTCGGACAGGGTGTCGGGTCTGCCGAAAGCCTTGATGGCCTGCAGGTAGATGGGTTTGTAACCCTTGTCGGGATCGATCTTCTCCAGGCACATTCCCTTCAGCGTCAGGCATTCACCTTTTTGCCCACCCTTCCTGATCGCCGCCTCGATTGTATCGACCGCCTCCTGGTACATCGATCTTCGGAAAAAGCTCAGGGCCAGGTTGAACAAGGGACCATTCCAGGATGTCGTAGCGCGGTCCGCTTCCCGGTAGAGTTTGTCTGCCCGCTCATGGTCGCCGAGTCCTCCATAATAGATTCCTTGAAGATTCAGAATCTCCACATCGGGCTTTCCGAGGCTTTTCAAAGCCGATCTCAACCAATCCAAGGCCCTCTCTTTCTGATTCAACTCGGCGTACCACCGGGCAAGCTTAATGAAATCATCCCGGTCACTAGGCGATCCGCCACTCCTCTTTTTCAACTCTTCTTCCTTTTCTTCGATGAGCAGTCGGATGCTGCCGGGATTGACGACATTCACAAACGGGTTCTCCACGGTATGTTCGAAAACGGCCTCCGGATCATCTTTCAGAAAGGCCCGGCATTGAAACTGCTTGCCCGCCGTGAGTCGATATTCCATGACAATCTCTGTCCCGGCTGTCACGTGCTCGGGGATGTTCCATATTTCATGAAATATCGCCTGTCCGTCCTTTGCACTCACGACTTTCAAAAGCAGCTTCTCCGTGAATAGATCCTCGTGGGCAGGAATGACGAGTTCCACCTGAGCCCAGGCCTCTTCAGCAGGATAGGGAAGGGCTGTCTGCGCCGGGATAAGTGGAAAGAGCTCTTCACCCGTGGTGACCAGTGACAAAGCATCATGGAGGACGGGGCAAATGAGGTTCTGCCCTGTAAGGGCCTTGTAGAGGCTGTTCCAGGCGGCACCCCGAGCGACGGAGAGTTGGATGGCGAGAGGATCCTGAAAAAAACCAACGGCGCTTTTCTGAAAGAATGTCTCGATCGCCTCCCGTATTTGGGGAATCAGGGAACTGCCGCCGACCATGAGACAGAAATCAATTTCTTCCGGCTTTTGGGCAGCCCGATCCAGGGCATCCTGAAGGGGGGCGAGGATGGACTGGGTCAGACGGAATTCCGTCTGCCTGGCATAGAGGAGATCCCGGTCGAGAAACGGCGCCAGGATAGTTTCCCATTGCATCGCGGTCAGGGTCGGGCGGGCCATGTGGAATGAGCTCTTTCCCAAATACAGCGTAATTCCCGGCTGTCTCGCCATCACCTCTTCTTTAACCGCTTCGTCGTATTTGCCAAACTTCTTCAGCCGGTCGATCTCTCGGCAGAGGGCCTCTTTCAGGGCTTCCGCCGTTCCCAGAAGCTGTGGTTCGAGCCCACGTTTCTTTTCCGCCCAGGTAAGATCAAGCGGCCCCAGGTTGTTTTCCTTCAGCAACGAGGGAATCAGGTGTTCGTGGACGATTGCGGCGTCCAGATCCCCGCCTCCCAGGCGATGGTAACGGGAAACGGCAATCTGGCCCATTTGGATCTGTTTCGTTTTTTTGTCTCCTGTGATTTCCAATACGGACACATCGCAGGTGCCGCCACCGAAATCGAAGACGACGCACTTGGTTGTCTTGCCCGCCTCGACGATGCGGTCGGACCCCTCGCTTATAATGTAGTCGATGAGGGCAGCCGTGGGTTCATCGAGGAGATCGTCATCCTGAAGGTTGATACCTGCATAACCGCAGGCGAGAAGCGTATCCCGGCGTTGATTGAGCTGGAAGGAGGCGGGCGCCGTGACGCAGAAGTGAGCAGGCTTACCTTGCTCATCCTGACATACGGCGTCTTTCAGAAATCGGAGAAGGTGACCGGCGATCTTCGAGGCGTGATTGAAAGACTCTGGCGCCCGATGATAGGTTTTACGCAACCCCATATCGTTTTTTGTCTCGTAAAACAGGTTCCTTTCCGGAAACAGGTTGGCCTCCTGGGGTCTGGTGCGCAGCCTTTTCGCCCCTTCGCCGATGATCGTGCCTTCGTTGTCCAGAACAGCCACCACCGAAGGCACGAGGGAGCTCGTCATGGTTCCCGCCGGCCAGAGCGATTGATCGATCTCCAGAACTCGGCAGACCGGTTTTCCCCCCGCTTCCCACGAAGCCTCCGCAACGCTGGAATTGGTGGTGCCCAGATCGATGCCAAAGGCGCGTGTCGTCTGGGTGCGCCCCTTGACATCCATTGCCGATGTGAACAACTGAATTTCTTTCATACCCAACCCCGTTATTGCGATGTATTCATCGAATAGGTCATCGTCTGATTGGACATACGGTTATTTAAGATGTCCAATAACGATCGGAGAGTGTCCGATAAATAGGAAAGTAACGCCTCGTTTTTCAAAGAATAAATTCCCTCGCCTTTATCGAGCAGCTTCATATCGAGCAGCCGTTTCGTGGGACTGCTCGATATTTACCTGAGGATGCTTGATATTTGTTTCAAATTGCTGAAATATAACGCCTTCCTCGTTTACTGCCCTCCGATTTCAACCACCCCTCTGTAATGAACCGTTTGGCAATACGATTGGCACTAAATCGTGACACCCCTAACACCTTGCGGATGTCTTCATTTTTTATAAAACCGTTTTCCTTCAGCACCGCCTCCAGCGCGACATACTCCGGCGGCTTCTCGGCCGTTGCTCCGGAAGCGACCGGAAGAAGCTCATAAATCCGGCCGCCTTTTCGGGGCAATTTCACGAGTCCTTTACCGATCAGATCCTTGATATCTCGCGACGCCTGGTAGATGTCCGCGCCCACCAGTTTCTGATATTCCCTGCTGGTAAAGGCATTTTGATGCTCCTTTGCGTAGACCAGGATGCGCTTCTGATTGCCGTTGAGTCCCTGAGGCTCGAATTGCACCAGCCAGCGGAGCGTTTCGGGCGAGTAGGCCACGGTGTTCCGCAGCGTGACGGTAAAAATGGCCTCTGCCTCCAGCCTGATTCCCGGCGGGTAGAGGCCGTCGCGTTCCATCGCCTCGAAGATGCGGGGTATGCCCTCGCCCTGTTCGCGCATGTAGCCGAAATCGCTTAGCACCCGCACGATTCGCGGGTTACGGGAGGCATGAATGCGCTCTCGTCTAAGCAGTCTCTCCAGCGTCACCGGCTCCACCAGCTCTCCGGGGCTGCGGATCTCAAGGCGATCGTCGAACATCCAGATCTCGATGCCCAGTCCTTCGTAACGATAGTCCCGGTGGGCGACGGCGTTGACGATGGTCTCCTGCCAGGCAAAGGTTGGATATTCAAGCTTCTCTTCAAAGAAAAGATCGACAAGGCGCTGACGTTCCCGCAGATGCGGTCGGATGGTCTCGTAGGCCTTCTCGATTAGCAGCACAAGCGGACCCTCGATCCGTTCCCGCTTGATGATGTTCAGCGCTGCGCCCACACGGCGCTCTGTTCCTTCGTACTTGACGAAATCGATGCCGCAACGCGGATGCCAGCGCCCCGGGGCCTTGCCGAAAAGCAGAAGCGCTGCCATAGTCAGGACGGTCTTGCCATTGCGTCCTTCCGCAAGACGGTAATGCGCCAGGATCTCCTCCGACGAAGCCCTCATCCCCTGCCGTTCGCCAAGTCTGTCGATAAGTGCAAGATCGAGGTCGGCAAGCGTCGCCTCGGAGACAAAGCGCGTTTCGGTAACACGGCGTCGCTTACCTTCCTTCATGGCTTCAATGTCAGCGGCGGGGAACGGAATGTTTTTGTCGTCGATGCGCAGGAGATACCGGCCGTCGGTAAGCTGGTGCGCTTCCATACTCCAGTCCACCTCGAAAAGGAGAACCGGCTTTCCGTCGAGGTTGTTCTCCCTAATCCGGGCCTTTACCGCCGGTTTGATATGGGTTTTTGGGGCCGAGTGCAGGATTTTCAGACGATCTTCCGGATAGTCCGCACCGGAAACGGCGCCGTCATCCTCGATGCCGAGTACCAGCGTGCCGCCGTCTGCGTTCGCCATTGCCGCCAATGTCTCGGCCACATCCCACGCCACATCGCGAACCGGTCGTCGCCTGACCTTATCCTGCGAACGGTCAAAACAGCTCTTCCGCTCGAAGAACTGCCCTTCCTCTTGATGAAGAATCCAATCAAAATCGCTCATGTTTATGGCTCTCCTGCTGTTGTGAACAGTTCCTCATATGCCTTTTCATCCTTAAACTTTACGGTAAGGAATTTCACCCATTCGTCTGTGTAGCCATAGTCATTGTGGCGCTTGTTATAGATACAATACTTGATTTCGGTCTGCTCTGAAACACCTCCGTTGCCATAGATGAACTATACTGCTCCACGAATTCTGCGGCTGCCTTGACGTCACGCTTGCAACGTACCGCTTCAGCAAGGTTTTCCGCAGATGGATAAAGTTGCAGTGCGAATGTAATAGCCGACTTGTTGTAGACTTCAACAGCAGGCAGGGCGAAATCTCTTGCTTTTTGTAAGGCTTCTTTCGATGCCCCCGGCAATCTTACCATGCCTGTATTTCCTCTATATTCTCCTTATTAAGAATATTTTCCCTCCACAACGCCGATTTCATTTTCCGTTAGCCCATAGAGGGTTGAAACGAGTATATCGATTTTGGCTTCCAGGGCGGTTATATCTGCGGTTTTGTCGGCTGTCTTTGCCGCCAGAATCTGCTCAACCAGCGTCACAATCGGAGCCTGTTTTTCTGGCGGGACATCAGGGATGGGGAGTTGCTTCCAGTCGTCGGGGTAGAGACTAACATTGTGTCGTCGATTATTAAGGAGAAAGTGTCGCGCTGGCGTTGAATTCATAACACCAAGCAGGTATTTCACAGCGAAACGACGGCTAATAACCTCTAATTCCTCGCGCTTCGGCAGATCGGGTCGTGGCTTCTCGCTTCGGTAGCGAGTAGCTTTCTTAAGTGAATTGTTGCCAACACCAGTAAGTGTGTACCAAGGAACCAATCCAATTATTGTCGAATTGAAAACCAAACCTGCATCGTCATAACCCTACAACGATACATGACTATTCATTTTCAACGCATCAAGTTTTCGTTTCCTATGAGAGAGATATGCCCGGTGGTTCTTCATTTGTATCCATAAGACAAGGTCAATGAGATCAATAGCATCAAACTTTTTCATGGGTAAGGCAACGCTGATGAGCAGCCTAAGCTGCGACAGCGTAATGGCTGGTGCTTTTTTTCCCCAACCGGATTCTCATGTGCCAGAGGAAAAAATGAGCCAGCATACAGG